>CAZWQV010000033.1:0-22337 GCA_964636235.1 uncultured Thermoplasmatales archaeon | reverse complement strand
AATAAAATAAATCTTTCATAATAATTGTTAAAAAAATAATCTTAATTTATCATATTTTCATTAAATTAAAGATTCTTTTTTATTTTTGAAATAATTATTTTTTTTCTTCATTATTAAGGAGTTAATAATTCAATGTTCATTTTTTAATTCCATTGGAGTACTGTCAATAAAGCTGTTAATTTAAGGTTTTATTAAGGGTTCTAAAATCCATTAGTTATTTATAATATAACTGTATTCAACGGGGATATGCAAAATGAAAAAATCGCTATTATAGCTCTAATTATCATTGTAGCTGCTGCTTTAACAGTGTTTATCGTTCTCTCCAGTGACGAAAATTTTCTTAACAATTTATTCCCACCAAGTAATAATAACCCACCAGTAGATGAAAATGTCATTCAAATTGGTGATTGTGTTGATCTTGAATATATCGGCCGATATGCCAGCAATAATACTGTATTTGATTCATCCTATACTGATGTAGAAAATAAAACCGGTGGTCAGCCACTGAAAGTATTTGTAACATTTGATCAGAATGCATTACCACCCGTAGAATATCGTGCAAATTACTCATCATCTATCATACCTGGTTTAATGAAAGAGCTTCCCGGTCTTAAACTGGGAGAAACATATACTCTTGGACCAATTCCACCCGCAGAAGCGTATGGTGAAAAGAAACTTACCGTTGGATCAATATTCAATACCTCAACATTTGCCATTAATACCCTTGATCAATCATTATCATTAAATCAAACCTTACAAGTAACAAAATTAAATGATGTTATCATTGATCTTAAATGGATAGATATCGAAACCAACACAGCATTTACAATGCCTCAGATATTACTAGGAAATCTATCTAGTTCCGTTCAAGAAGATATGATCACGATTCCACCACCATATTTTATTTGGGAAAATGCATCTGAAATCACTTCAATAAATGACAATAATACTGTTACTGTGAAAACAACTCCAAATAAACTCGATAACATCTTTGATTCCATTGAGCAAATACAATATGGATTTGGAACCAATGATATATATATGATCTTTCCAGATGTAACAACCGCCACCTATGATGATACCACAATTACCCTTAGCAGCGATCCAACGGTTGGATCAGAATATCTGTATGTCTATGAATACTTCGGTCAAGAAATCGTCATGAAATATAAAGTTGAGAATGTTACCGATTCTATCATCAATATCTCTGCAACCTATGAAGAAACAAATGAAAGCCAGTATCTCGAAGTTAACAAAACTTTATCCTTTAATCGAGTATACTATATGAAAACAACATATACAAATATACCAATGGTTTATGCCGAATCATTAATCGGACCAGATATTGAACGAGAGGGATATAGTCTTAATAATCTAGCTGGAGAATCACTTATTTTCGAAGTATATGTTGAAAAGATCATAAAGACTTCTCAAACAGAAAGCTGATTTTTAACTTCTTTTTCGAAGGCGTTTAAAAACGCCTGTTCTTTTCCTTTTGGTATGGTTGCACCGGCTGCTATATTATGGCCACCTCCAATACCTTGCACACTTTTTGCAGCATTCTTAATCACAACTGACAAGTCCAAACCCTTATCAATTAATTCTTGAGTTGCTCGTGCTGATGCCTTTACTTCATCTTCATTTTTTTCTGCAAATCCAACAAGTGGTAAATCATTTCGTGTCTCACCATCATTTAACAACATATTAGTTACAATACCAATGATGGTATCTCTAATACCTGTTTTTGCATGAAAATATTGTGCATAATCAAGAATTTGAATTCCTTCATTTTTGGCAAATTGCATTCCTTCAACTAAATTAACACGATGTCCTTGAAGTAAAGAACGTGCTTTTTTCAAATACGTAGTTCTATTACCAAGACAAACGTTCAACCCTATTTCATATTCACCATAACGAGCGGTGGAATTCAATAAAGTTGCATATTCTTTTGCATCATGTAACTCAGTTCCCATTTTTTCATTTGACAATGTATAGACATCGCCAAGTAAACGTTTGACTTGTTTATGGCCAAACCCTTTTGATAAAAGAAGTTGCGCAATCGCTGAAAGAATTGTTTGTCTTTCATCCTTATTCAAATCAATCCATCGTCTCCAATTCTTACCATTCTTCAAAGGAATATGCAATTCTTTTAAAAACGCTAAAGCCTTTGATTCCATACCTGTTATACCGGGTATTATAGGATCATTAGCATATTGCAATAATTTATATATAGGTCTTGTTTCACGACCAAAATATTGAATATCCAATTGTTCTTGAAGAACGCCAATTTTTTTACCTTCGTTGACAATCTCCTTATTGATTCCTACCAAGGTTCCATATTTTCTGTTCTGCAAATCTCCACATGCACCCACAATTGCCAGAGCAGATAAATCTTGATTTTTCACATCCAGACTTTTAGATACCAAATAACTAGTTCCTGAACCACTTATCATATGGCTTCCATCAATGTCAAATAAATGCGGGTTCAAATGAAATGAAAAATCTGTTTCTTTATCACATACATGATGGTCAGTGATAATAATGGGAACAGAAAAGGATCTATCAGCAATACTACTTCCTAAATCAGTAAACCATATAAGATCGGCATTTATTTTATCAACTCGTTTTATCACAAATTCATCTAATTGTCTGATAAATTCAATAGTATATTTTTTTCCCAAACGAGTAAGAGTTTCAGCAGCTATTGCACCAGCAGTTAATCCATCAGCATCAATATGTGTAATAATATGTACGTTTGAGTATTCTTTAATAATCGATGCAAGTTCTTTGGCTCTTTCCTTCACCCATGACACCATAAAATTTTTAGTTGAGGTTAAATATCAAAATTAGTATTTGATCCCACCTCACAAAAAACCTATATCATGCAAGCAATTAAGTATATTACTATTTTATTATGAATTGTAAAATTTATTTTATACCCTTAAAAAGAAATCGCATTTCCTTCTTATATAGCGATGGTTGAATACCAAGTGAAGTTGCTTGTTTATAAATGATTTTCTTTTTTAACATAAATAGTACATTATAGAACATTTGTTGTATAAGAAGCTCTTCTGAAATATCTTTGTTTGCATTTATTAAGGTATCAAGATCTTCATTAAATTTTGATATTTTCCTTACCATATCATCATCATTAAGCGAATGTATGGGAAATATTTCATAACCATACTTTTTTATAAATTCAATAGGATCCATTTGTTCAATTTCATTAATAAATGATGATAACTGTTCCATTTTTTTATCAAGCATTGTAAAAGAAAAAATACAGGTGATATTTAAACATTGAGAGAAAAAAAGATGAAAGTAATCTAATACTAGATTACTCTTCTGCAAGCGTTTTATATTGTTTAAAACGGTTGGAAACGTCTTCTTCAAGTTTTTTATGTAATTTTTCAGCTTCTTTTGGAAATGTTTTGGTAAGCGAGTTATATCGTACTTCACCCATGATAAAATCATGAAGAGATCCATCAGGTGTTTTTGAATCAAGTTGGAATGGGTTTTTACCATCATCTGCAAGTCTTGGATCATAACGGTAGATAGGCCAATAACCACTTTGTACTGCAAGTTTTTCTTCTTGAATGGTTTTTCCCATACCTTTTTTTATCCCGTGGTTGATGCATGGTGCGTAACATATTATGAGAGATGGGCCTGGATAAGACTCTGCTTCCTTCATCACTTTGACCACATGATTCATATTGGCACCAATGGCAACTGATGCAACATAAACATATCCATAACTCATAGCAATCAAACCAAGGTCTTTTTTCTTTGTTTTTTTACCAGAGTAAGCAAATTTTGCAACTGATCCATGTGGTGTCGCCTTTGATGACTGTCCACCAGTGTTTGAATAGACTTCGGTATCAAATACTAAAATGTTGATATCTTCATCCATGGCAAGCACATGATCAAGACCACCATAACCAATATCATATGCCCATCCATCTCCACCTACAGACCAAATGGATTTTTTGGTAAGCATATCGGTTGATTCATAGATTTCATTGAACACTGGAGGGTTATGATTCTGATGAACGAATTGTTTTATTTTATTACCATATTCTTTTGAACCATCAGCATCATCTTTTAACTCTAACCATTTTGAAAAATCTTCTTTCGTTTCACCAGAAACAATGTTTTCATCAATGGCTTGTTTGATAAGGGCAGCTAATTTTTGCCTGCGTTGTTTGGTAGCAAGAACCATACCAAACCCATATTCCGCATTATCTTCAAATAATGAATTTGCCCATGCAGGTCCATGGCCATCTTTATTGACTGCGAAAGGAACCGATGGTGCTGACCCACCCCAAATCGATGAACAACCGGTGGCATTGGCAATAATCATTCTATCACCAAATAATTGAGTGGCAAGTTTAAGATATGCTGTTTCACCACAACCGGCACATGCTCCTGAAAATTCAAGGAGTGGTTTTTGAAACTGAGATCCCTTTACGGTATATTTATCAAATCCACCATCTCTTTGTGGAATAGTTTCTGCAAATTTAACAAGTGGTACTTGATCAAGTTGACTGGTAAATGGTTTCATCACCAGTGCCTTTTCCTTGGCGGGACATATATCCGCACAGTTCCCACATCCCACACAATCATCAACATAGACTTGCATTCTAAATTGTTTATCCTTTGCATCTTTTCCGATTCCTTGAATGGTAGTAAATCCATCTGGTGCTTGTTGTTTTTCTTCCTCAGTTAACAGAAATGGTCGAATGCTCGCATGAGGGCAAACATATGAGCATTGATTACATTGGATACAGTTCTCACTAATCCACTGAGGTACATTTATGGCAACTCCTCGTTTTTCATATTTTGTTGTCTCGGTTGGGAAAAAACCACCAGGAGTAAAAACACTTACTGGCAAATCATCCCCATTTTGAGCAAGGATAGGTCTCATAACATTTTGTACAAAACCTGGCTCATCCTTTACCACAGGTTTTTCAATTGTAAGCGTTTTCCATTCATCAGGAACCGTGATTTCAGAGATATTAGTCAGTGCTTCATCAACCGCTTTCCAATTCATTTGAACTACATCTTTACCTTTTCTACCATATGTTTTTTCAATTGCAGTTTTTAAATAATCTATTGCCTCATCAACTGGAATAACATTGGCGAGTTTGAAAAACACTGTTTGCATCACCATGTTTATTCTGCCACCAAGTCCTACTGATTCAGCGATCTTTACTGCATCAATAGTATAGAATTTTGCATTTTTTTCTGCCAGTTGTTTTTTCATTTTATTCGGCAGATATTGATCAAGCTCATTTTCATTCCAAGGACAGTTAAGAACAAAGGTTCCTGCTTGTTTTAAATCACTTAATAAATCATATTTATCAACATAGGATGGATTATGACATGCAATATAATTTGCACATTTCACAAAATAAGTGGACGTAATAGGAGATTTTCCAAAGCGAAGATGGGAAATCGTAACTCCACCAGATTTTTTTGAATCATATTGGAAATATCCCTGGGTATACATATTGGTTTGATCACCTATAATCTTAATTGCTTCTTTATTTGCACCAACTGTTCCATCACCACCAAGTCCCCAGAATTTACATTGGACAAGTCCTTCAGGAGTAGTATCAATAATATCTTTTATTGGAAGTGAAGTATGGGTCACATCATCCGTGATTCCTACTGTGAAATTGTTTTTCGGTTTGTCTAGTTTAAGATTATCAAATACCGCTTTTACCATTGATGGGTTGAAATCCTTTGAACCTAAACCATATCTTCCACCAACAATTAGAAGGTCTTTTTTCTGATGTTGCATAACTGCAGATACATCCACATATAATGGTTCACCATAGGATCCATTTTCCTTTGTTCTATCCAATACAGCGATTTTTTTCACTGTATCCGGTATCACTTTCAGGAAATGTTCAGTTGAAAAAGGTCGATATAATCGAACTTTTACTAGACCTACTTTTTCACCATGATTATTAAGATAATGAACTGTTTCTTCTGCTGCTTGGGTTCCAGACCCCATCATGATAATAATCTGCTCAGCATCCGGAGCACCCATGTAATCGAATAATTGATATTTTCTACCAGTAAGTTCAAAGACTTTCTTCATTTCTTCTTCAACAATTTCTGGTACCTTTTGATAATATTTGTTTGCTGCTTCATTTATTTGAAAGTAAATATCTGGATTTTGTGCAGTACCTCGAAGATGAGGATGTTCAGGGTTTAATGCCCTATTTCTATGATGTTTCACTGCATTCCAATCTACTAAATCCGGAATGCTTTCATAATCAATCATTTCTACCTTTTGTATTTCATGACTGGTCCTGAAACCATCAAAAAATTCAACAAATGGAATACTTGAACGAAGTGTAGCAAGATGAGCAACCAATGATAAATCAAGCACTTCTTGAACAGATCCTGAAGAAAGAAGCGCAAAACCGGTTTCTCTTGTTGCCATCACATCTTGATGATCACCAAAAATGGATAATGCTTGACCTGCGATTGCACGGGCAGCAACATGAAAAACAGATGGCATCAATTCACCAGAAATCTTATACATATTTGGAATCATGAGCATAAGACCTTGTGATGCAGTAAAGGTAGAGGTAAAAGCACCAGCACTTAATGATCCATGTACAGCCCCTGCAGCACCCCCTTCAGATTGTAACTCAGAAACCAATACGTTTTGTCCGAAAATATTTTTTCTTCCTTGAGCTGACCATGCATCAATCAATTCTCCCATAGGACTTGAAGGAGTGATTGGATAAATTGCTGCAACATCGCTAAATGCATATGCAATATGGGCAGCAGCAGTATTTCCATCGATAGACTTCCACTTTTTCTGATTATTTTCACTCATTCTTAAACACCTCAAAGGTTAAACATTGTTTAATCTAATTATGTCCAACAATATCATCATCTATCATATGTTATCGATATTATCAATGATGACGTGTATGCTGTGTATCTATGACTTATAAATAAAGATTTGGTTAATACAAAATTAAATTATTATAATTATCAGAATAAAAATGATGATTCATCTATTTTTTTACTTATATCTTTTTCCATTGATAATGTTCTTCTTCATTTTTTTTCTTCTCACTGCCCAATGATATAATACCAATGGAAGTAAAAAGATAGATGTTAAAAATGAATAGACAATGGTAATTGAAAGGATCAATCCGAATTGTTGTTGCGGTGGAATAGGAGCAAATATTAAAATGATAAAACCAAGTGCGGTTGTTAATGCTGCGATCAATAACGCTCCTCCAGTTCGAGAGATGGTTTCACAGACTGCTTTTCTAATATCACCTGTTTTATCAATAATATATCGAAACCGTTCAGTTACGTGAATAGCATAATCAATTCCAATACCAATGGTGATACTTGTAACTGTAATGGTAAGCACATTTAAATTATATCCAATATAATACATCGTTCCAAGTATCCAAACAATAGAAAGGCCAACTGGAATAAGTGCGATCAGACCTAACATTGCATTCCGGTATACAATAATCAGGACTAAGGCTGCAAGAATAATTGAAACGATGGTGGAAATGATTTGACTTTCTGTTAAATTATTAGATATCTCCAAATTTATCAAAAATTGTCCTGTTGCAATAGCATCTGCTGTGCCATAATTAACCATATCATTATTAATTTCCTTGAACAATTGTTCAACAGCATCATTAAATTTTCCTTCATTATTAGTAAAGGATGGATCTAAATAAAGTCGAATGACAGATGCAGAATATTTGTTATTATTACGATATAAAAGCGTTTTTAATTCTCCATTTATTGCATCAACTGGAATATTTGGAAGATCTATATTAACCAAGGATAATCCTTGAAGACTATTGACAGTAACTGAAGTATGATCATTTTTTTCATATAAATAATCATATAATGCTTTTACATCACTATCTGTTCTTGGAATATATGAATCTGGATTAATATTAAAGGTTTCAATTAATGAAAGATTATTGTCAATTGCTTGTGTAATATAGGTATAGATACTTGATGTTTTGATGCTACCATCTTTATTTCTAGCAATATATTTATCATCCTTAATTCGATTATGGGTTTCTTTAATACCAGTTAATGCTTCAACTGTGGCAATATTTCCCTGTAGAAGAATATAATTTTGTGATTGACTGGAGAATGGAAAATCTTGGGCTATTTCATCAAGTAACTGAAAGGAAGGAGTATCTTTAGGTGCAAATTCGTTCATACTATAACCAGTCTGGATTTGGGTTGCACCTGCCAAATAAAAAATTGAAAGAAGAACAATACAAAATAAAACAAGTTTTTGATGATTTAAAATTATTTCAGATAAATTTCTCATAATATTTCGAATAAATAAACCCTCTTGTTTTTTAACAGAACCTTTTATCGAATATTTATCTAATAAATATCGAAGAGAAGGAAGTAAAGTAAGAGCAGTAATAAATGTAAAAATAACCCCGCATGCAAGCAATATACCAAACTCTCGAATAGGTGGAATACTTGCGGTTAAAAATGATAAAAATGCAATAACCGTAGTTAACATTGCAAGAAACATGGCAGTACCAATTTCATTAACTGAATTTTTTATTGCCTCTCCGGGACTTTTTCCATCATCCAGCTCAACTCGATAATTATGAAGAAGATGGACAGAATAATCAACCCCCAGTCCAAGAATCAATGGTATTAAAGCAACAGCAATAACGTTAAATGAGATGCCAAATAAGGCCATTGAACCAAATAACCAAATAGTGGATACAACAAGAGCAAGCATAGGAAGAATAACATAAGATGGTTTTCGAAAGTTAAAGAAAAGAACAGCAACAATAATGATAAAAATTGCTGGTGCAATAATCTGATTTGCATTTGATGTTATTTTATTTATTTCAGCGGTTGCAATTCCATTTCCAGCAGCCTCTGCGGATACAAACGGTTCTTTTGAGTCTAATTTAGTTAAATTTTCAACCACATCTGTATTCATCTGAATGATTTCATCGTAATCCTTTGTATCTTTCAGCTGTAAAATCATAAGAGCAGATGACGGTTGATAATTCTTACTATAATCTTTTGAAACCAAGGTTTGTAAATCCACTTGCAGTTCTTGATAAAATGCTGGAATAATTGAGAAATATTTTCTGTTTATCCCATCATTATTCTCAACTTTATCTGCAATAATCCAACTACTTTCAATATCATGCAGTGAAATTGTGTCCGGCATCATTGATGATTGTTCTAAAAACTGGTAAAATTCATCAAATTCTGCCCATGTCAAATTAGCAAAATTTTTCAATAATGAATTTGCCACCTTACTTAAGAGAGGTTTTTGTTCCCATTTTGTTAAAAGAGTAATTAATTTACTAACATTAGTAGTAATTCTGCCTCCCCCTACTTTCAATATCGATGTTTGATAATAACGAGTTCCAGCAGAAAAATTATATAATTTTGCAGGTAATGAGTATGATCCTATTTGAGGAGAAATACCATAAGAGCCCAATTCTTCCAAGGAAACATTTATTTCTATCATATTATTTTTTGTATCAAAGAACACTGAGCCGGTATCAAGCTTAATTGGAAGGCTTAATTCTTTACCATCTAATTTTACCCATAAATAAGCTTCTTTTTTATATGAATTCAACAATGTCTTGGTTTTTATTTGATCCAATATTGATCTTACATTTTCAAAAAAACCTTTACCAATTTCCCATAATTGTTCACTTGGCTCAATATGAGCCGCTAAAGTATAAGATATATTTAATTCTTCAACTGGCGTGATCGCATTATCAAATGACACAAACCATTCCATCACATTAACATGTGGAAAAACAGGTTGAATTACTCTTGATAAATCACTTAAATCATAGACTTCAATTTTTAAAATTAGTTCATTTTCTGTTTTAGACAAATAGCACTGTTTGATATCAGCACTATCCACTGATTTACCAAATGGTAATCTAGGAAATCTTTTATAATCAATTTCTTCGTTTGGATCGACAGTATTAAATAACGTCAAATTTTCTTGATTAACGGTCTCAAGTAAATCACTTATCGCATTTTCAATTTGATTATCAGTACAATTAATCATAGATTTGCCGTATAATATAAAACAACTTAAATCAATAAACGTTACAATCGAATAACCTTGACTAACTTGTGGGAGCCTATCTAATGCTGTTTGGATATGATACATTTCTTTTAAAGCATCTACTGATAAAACATCTGGACTATTCTCCTTTGTAAATTGGATAAACATATATTGTTGATTTTCTCCAAAATATTCATTTATTTTATTGCTTGCTGTAACAATCTTCGCATCGGGAGAAAACGAACTAAAATCTGTTTTAAATTCAATTCTTGGTATAAAAACTGAAAAACCAATGGTGATCATAATAATGACTAAAATGACCACGACAGGATGTTTTTGAATAAAGTTACCAAGTATCTTCTGCATTTTCTATCCTTTGTCCCCAAAGATTTCCATTAAATATGTTCCATAAACAAGTAAGAATGAATTATTTTTTAATATTTATATTAATTTAGACTATTTATAATTATTTTGCTTTATTCCAAAAAAACTCGTTGATAATCAATAAAAGATTAATAATATTTATTATTTTATATTACCTTGACAATTTTTAATATTAAAATCTAATAAATCATAACCATTAAATAAGTAACAAGGATACCACGCTCACGGTGAAATTAACCATGAATATGGATATTTGGACGTGGATAATACCAATATGTGGTCTAATCGCCCTTCTTTATGGGTTATTTCTTTATTTAAAAGTGAAACATCAAAGTCCTGGCAATGAGAAAATGCAGGAACTGAATAAAGCAATTAGAGAAGGCGCAATGGCTTTTTTGAACAGCGAATATAAAGTATTAACAGTATTTGTCGCTGTTGTCACTATATTATTAACAATTGCTTCTTTTTTTGAAGGAACCAACATTGAAATTGGTTTACCAATATCATTTGTAATTGGTGCCGTTCTATCAGCACTATCCGGAAATATTGGAATGCGGATGGCAACCATGGCAAATGGCCGAACCGCAGAAGGAACAAAACATAGTTTAGCAAAAGGTCTATCCATTGCATTTTCTAGTGGTGCTGTAATGGGAATGTGCGTTGTCGGTCTTGGAGTTTTAGGAGTATTTAGTTTATTTTTTATATTTACACAAATCTTTTCTTTTGATGTAGTCGCAACAACAAATATGTTATTTGGTTTTGGTTTTGGAGCATCTTCAATCGCTCTATTTGCTCGTGTCGGAGGCGGTATATATACAAAAGCAGCTGATGTAGGCGCAGATTTAGTTGGAAAAATAGAAGCAGGAATACCAGAAGTCATTGCTGATCAAGTAGGGGATAACGTTGGAGATGTTGCTGGAATGGGTGCTGATTTATTTGAATCATATGTTGATTCTCTAATAGCAACAATGGCGCTTGCCGCAGTAAGTATGGCAATTATAATAAATTCTGGTGGCTCCGAAACATTAGGTCAATTAGTTCTTACCGCAGAAAATATTCAAGCTGCAGTATGGCTTCCATTAGTGTTGGCATCATTTGGAATTCTCTCATCTATAGCAGGAATTTTGGTTGTTGTTATGGGGAAAGGAACAAATGTTTATGGAGCTTTAAGAAATTCACTATATATCTCTGCAGTCTTAACTGCGATATTAACTGCAATAGCAACGTGGTTTATGCTTGGCGATCTTAATCCATTTTATGCTATACTCGCAGGTCTTGGAGCAGGATTAATAATTGGATTCAGTACTGAATATTTCACCTCTGAGAAAAGAAAACCAGCTCAAAGTATCGCTCAATCATCAGAAACAGGTCCTGCAACCGTTATTATTCAAGGGTTACAAGTTGGTATGATGAGCACAATCATTCCGGTCATTGCAGTGGTTATTGCCATGCTTGCAGCATATTACTTCGCTGATTTCTATGGGGTTGCAATATCTGCTGTGGGAATGCTTTCAATTTTAGGCGTATCTCTCGCAACAGACTGTTATGGCCCCGTTGCAGATAATGCACAAGGAATCTCAGAAATGGCAGGTTTAGGTCAAGAAGTTCGAGAACACACCGAACAACTTGATGCAGTGGGAAATACCACCGCAGCTATGGGAAAAGGTTTTGCAATTGGCTCAGCTGCTATTACTGCACTGGCATTGATTTTTACCTATATTACTAGTTCAGATGCGATGGGTTATACGCTGCTGCTTGATTTGGCAAATCCAAAAGTAGTTGTTGGAGTCTTTATTGGTGCTATGCTTCCATTTGTATTTACTGCATTAACTATGGGTGCTGTCGGTCGAGCAGCATATCAAATGGTAGAAGAAGTCCGCCGTCAATTCAAAGAATTAGATCTTTTAAAAAATGATAAGAATAAACCTGATTACAAAGGATGCGTTGCTATTAGTACCAATCAAGCTTTAAAAGAGATGATACTTCCAAGCATTCTGGCGGTAATCAGCCCGGTTGTTGTTGGTCTTATTCTCAAACCAGAGGGTCTTGGCGGACTGCTCGTAGGTTCCATTTCCTCAGGTTTTTTACTTGCTGTGTTTTTGGCTAATTCTGGTGGTGCTTGGGATAATGCGAAAAAATACATTGAATCTGGAAATCTCGGTGGAAAAGGATCTGATGCTCATAAAGCAGCAGTCATTGGTGATACCGTCGGTGATCCATTTAAAGATACTTCAGGTCCATCATTAAACATTCTCATCAAACTAATGAGCATCGTTTCACTTGTGTTCCTTCCATTGATAATAGCATTTGCATCTTAAAAATCTCTTTTTTTCTTTTTTCTTTTTTATTTTACTCAAAAAACATATAAGTAGTAACCGTATTCCACTCTCGATATTTATTATATTATAATCATAGGTAGGAAATCTTTATGTATTATAAAGTTAAAGTTGAAGATACTATTCGCATCATGCCAGATCTATTCGGCGAGGATCTTGATGAAGTGGTAAAAAACATAGTGGAACGAACATTTGAAGGAACTATCCGAAAAAACCACGGAATCATCGTTGTCGCTCAAAATATCACACCTATCGGAGATGGTATTGTCATTCACGGTGATGGAGCCATGTATCAAAAAGTTCAATTTGATGCATTGACCTTCAAACCAGAGATGCAAGAGGTCGTTGATGCTTTAATCTGTGAGATAGTTGAATTTGGTGCTTTTTGTCATATTGGACCAATTGATGCACTCATTCATATGAGTCAAATAATGAATGATTATGTCCAAGTCGACTCAGAAAATGAAATTATTACTGGTAAAGAAAAAAAACAGAAATTAAAGGTTGGAGATTCCGTTCGCGCTCGAATCGTTGCAATTAGTTTAAATGAATTATCAGCCCGGGAAAGCAAAATTGGTCTTACCATGCGGCAACCTGCCCTTGGATCTCATGAATGGATCTATGAAGAAGAAGAAAAAGATAAAAAGGACAGCTCCAAAAAGAAATCATCTAAGAAAAAGGAGGGGAAAGCATAGTTAAAACCACGTATGCCTGTAAAAATTGTCATATTTTAACGGAAGAAAAAGTATGTCCTACCTGTGCTGTTCCTACATCAAAAAGATGGCGAGGATATGTGATCATCCGCGACCCATCTAAATCACAAATTGCTGAAAAAATGAATATCAGCAAGCCCGGTAAATATGCACTAAAGGTCCGTTAATATGGAACCTTCGATAAAATATTCTCTCCCCCCATCTTTACGTGATGAACTTCGAAAACCTTTTGGAAAGCTTTTAACTGGTGAAGAATTCAAACAACAGATTCATTCTTTTAAAAATATTATTTCGATTGGTGATTATTTATCCTGTTCATTACTTAGCAGAAATATCTTTCCTCAAATTATGATTATTGATTATCAAACTAAAAGAAAATCGATTAATGCTGAACAAAAACACTTACTTAATACTGGTAAATATAAAATTATACAAGTTGAAAATCCTGCAGGTGTTATAACACAATCTTTATGGGATACTATTCAATCAGCATGTGAATCATTCTCATCGGATCAATTCATTCAAATCCAAGTTGATGGTGAAGAAGATCTAGCTGCTCTACCAGCAATTTTATATGCCCCTGCAAACGTAACTATAATATATGGAATGCCTGATAAAGGGGTCGTTGTTGCACAATCAACAGATTATTTAAAACAAAAAGTTAGTAATATATTAACCAAGATGTGATCATAATGGAAATCGAAATCACTGAGAAGAAAAATAATCCATTCTTTAAAAGAACTGAAGTTCATTTTACTATTACTCATGAAAATCAAAAAACTCCTAATCAAGCAATTATTAGAAATGAACTTGCTAATTCATTAAATACCAAAAAAGAAAACATCATTATTGATACTGTACAATCCCATTATGGTATTCAAAAATCAGAAGGATATGCTAAAGTCTATTTATCTCGAAAAGAAGCAGAAAGTATTGAACAAAAATACTTATTGAAACGAAATAAGAGTGATGGTAAGAAAGCTGAAAAGAAAGAAGAATCGGGTGAAGAAGCTACAGAAAAACAACCATCATCTGAAGAAGCAGTAGATAAAAAAGAAGCACCTGCAGAGGAAAAAGCATCCGAAGAAGAACTACCAAAGGAGGAAGCGTAAATGAGAGGAAGAGAAGTATTCAAAGTCGAAGGAGATAAAATCACCCGACAGCGACGACATTGTCCTAAATGTGGTGATGGTGTTTTTCTTGCAGAGCATAAGAACCGGGTAAGCTGTGGTAAATGCGGTTACACTGAATTTAAATCAAAATAATTATTTTAGGTTCATTTTTCATATTTTCTTCTTATATAATATTAAATTTGATAATAAAAATAATATTTATAATTAGTATCTATACTGCTTATTTTAACCGATTTCAAATAGTTGTCCAATTCTTTCCTCAATTATAATAATTTTTAACATAATAATTAATAGTTTTTGTTTTCGGTTATAGAATACATAAATCTAATAACCAAAAATTTTATATCCAGAAGAAATCGTGGATCTGTAGTGTAGCCTGGATATCACCGAGGCTTCCGGAGCCTCAGACTCGGGTTCGAATCCCGGCAGATCCGTTAATATTTCTAGAAAGAATTAAAAAGAAAAAAAAATTGAAAATATATTTAAACAATATAATTCAATTCTATGCTACTTTATATAAACAGATGGTTGTAAATATGCTATTGGTCAATGTTATTGGTGTTCCGTCAAATGGAATGTTCACCATCTGAAATGAAATAACTTCCCCTGCATTAAAGCCAACTAAGACAAATCCTCTAATGACATTGCTTTGTTTGTTTACATTTACAATACCAACAGCTGCAAATAAAGACCAGCCTAATACATCATCTTCATATTGAGTTTCTTTCTCAATTTCGTTTTCCATTGCAGGAACAGCTTGAGAGAGGCAAAGTAACATCAATACTATGGATATTGATCCAATTATTTTTTTCATAATAGTCCTCCAATTTTTCGTGTATTAAATTAAATTTCATAATATATAAATTGATAGGTTGATTTGTTATTCAATTCAACAAATTTTTGTTTATATAAACACGTATTGACCAAAATAAAAAAATGAAATTAAATTTAATAATTATATTATTTTAAATATGCTTTTATTATGATATTATTATAACTATATGAAACATTTGTTTATTATAATAATAGTAAAATATATATATCACATATTTAACTAATATATTATACAATAATGTTAAATCTACTATTTGTCCCCAGAAGGAGAAGCCACTATATGAATTGACAGGGAATAGCATTCTCTGTCATTTCGTATATCCTTTAGATAAAATAATTATTTTTCTTACTTTTTTTTGTTTTTACTAATTCAAATAGTATAAATGAATTTTAAATCATAACATATATTTAGATTTAAATGAAATATTTGAACATAATAACTTTTTCTACCCACAATTGGTAATATAACTAATCTATTTATATGAACTAAATATGAAATATCTATACAATAGGATGAATGTAATGAAAAGCCCAATTAAAATGAGAACCTCATTATGCATGGCTGTACTCATTATTTTTTTATTTAACCTTATATCTGGTTGTGTTCAAGAAGATTTCAAGCTTGACAACGTAGAGATACAAGAATACCAGGGAAAGGATTTATCGTCAGTGTACGATTTTAGAGAAAATTCCATTAAAGGTCCTCAATATATTGAAAGAAATAACTATACCTTAAAAATTACAGGTCTAGTAAATAATACAATGAATTTTAGCTATGATGAATTAATTCAAGGTTTTCAAACATATTCAAAAGTTGTTACCCTTAATTGCGTTGAAGGATGGAGCGTAACCATATTATGGGAGGGAATATTAGTCAATGATATCATCCAACAAGCCAATCCAAATGATGAAGCAAAGATCGCTATTTTCCATGCCTATGACGGCTACACCACGTCCCTTCCCTTAGATTTTATTGAAAAAAACAAAATTCTTATGGCCTATAAAATGAATAATGTTACATTACCAGCAGAGAGAGGATATCCATTTCAACTTGTAGCAGAAAGCAAATGGGGATATAAATGGATTAAATGGATTACCGAAATAGAAGTATCAGGAAATTTTTTTTATAAAGGATACTGGGAGAGTAGAGGATATTCAAATAATGCCAATATAACGAAAAACTTTTTTGATGAGTAGGGATTATGAAAAATAAACAAATTGCAACGATTATTCACTGGAGTTTTACTGTTTTTTTACTTTTTTATGTAATAACCGGATTTGGAATAACAGAATATCGAATTGTTCAAACAATTACTTTTGGATTAATAAAGAAACCCTTAGCGTTTCAGCTGCATACACTTTTAATTTATCCATTTATCATTTTACTAATTTTACACATTTTATTTAGCATTAAACAGAAATGGTGGAAAAGACGGATAAAATGAATATAAAAGAAGAATCTTTTGATGATCCGAGTTTAATAAAAAAAATTCTTATTTGGATTATAGTAATAAGTATTTCATTAATGCTTATTTTAACGATTTTATTTCAACCAAAGTTTTTTACTTTTGTTCCATAAACCAATTAATATCATTTATACCTCTTTAGTTGGTGAAAGGACTAATTCAACAGATGAGGGATGAATCAATGAATCAAATGCTATCTTTGGACTAAGTAAAATATTTCCAATACTTTCTTTCTGTTTCTTAGTAATATTTAAAGATTCGAAAATATCATGTAGTTCTTGAACGTAATTTAACAAGTCTTGAATATTTGGATTGCCAAGTTGTGATAATTTTTCAACAATCACTTTTGAAATATTTTGAACAATGCTATGAAGCATACTTTCATCATCAACCAGTGTTTTTACCATCGATCTATTTTCCGGAATTATTTTTATTGAAAAAATTAATGTTTCATTAGACTGTACCGTAAAAGGTTCAATGTTCATTGATATGATTTGTTTTTTAATTTTAAAAAATATCGAGGGAACAATTTGAGTACTAGTCTTACCTATTAGATTTGGTAAAAAATCATTTTTTTCCATTTTATAAAGAGATACTTCTACCCTGTCATGCAGGAAGAATCTATTTCTAAGAGGCGAATCAATAAATATCTGAAATTGTGCATTTCCATTAAATTCAATTGGATTACTATTATTATGTTCATAACATTCTGTTAATGCAAGCGGATTAGGTAATAATATTTTTAGAGAATCCCAAAAATCATCATCAAAATAATAATCATCAAGGTAATCATCTATAAATAAAAATGAAAAAAATGTTAACCACATTAAATACTCAGAATCATCAGAAAATAAACTATTTTTTATTTTTGGTGGATAATATCTATCCGCCAATGTCATGGGAGGATTATCTGATATTAGAGGTATTAAACCATTTGACTCATATTCAATAGACTCATCATTATTTATGTATTTTTGGAAATAAAATTGTCTCTGATTGTTAAGTATATTTTGACCTTGTATAATAGGAGAAAATGAAATTGAAACAAGAAAAATAATTATTACCGGTATTATTGTTTTAGTTATATGATTATTATTCATTTATTGCCCTTCCTCAAATTAGTAATATATTATCCATTATTTATTTTAATCTATTAAATCCTAAATAATTTATTGAATTTAATTGTATAATTTCTCAAAAATTATATATACTAGAAATGAAATATATGTTAATTGATAACATGGCACACAATAATGATATTATTGCCTCCCAAAAACGTATAAAAAGGGGGCGATCTCTTTATATGCTTTCAAAGCAGACCACTTCATAGAACAGATGAATATCTTTTTTTATTATTCAATTTAATCCAAAAATCAGCAAAACCATTTTTTGAAAATAATGCAAAAATAAGTGTTATTTTTAATAAAAATAAGGAGGTGAAAAAATGATTATAGTAATGAAAAAAAACGCAAATAGAAAAGAAATTAACCTCATAATAAAAAACCTCAAACCAAAAAAATCCTATCTATCAAGATTAAATGGACAGCAAATCATTGTGGTGAACTAATATGACCCTAAGAATTGATCAACAATTATCTCATTTTTCTGGTGTTGAAAGAATCATTAACGAAAAAAGTAAGTTTAAATTAGTAAGTCGGGATTTTCAAAAAAAACCATCAATAATAAAAATAAATAATACCTGTGAGATTGGAAATAAAAAATTAACAATCATCGCTGGACCTTGTGCTATAGAAAATAAAAAACTACTCTTGGAATGCGTTCATTTCATTAAGAATAACGGTGGAACAATAATTCGTGGGGGGGCATTTAAACCAAGAACATCACCATATAGTTTTCAGGGTTTGGAAAAGAAGGGGCTGGAATTTCTTGCATATGTAAAAAAACATAGTAATATGCCCGTGATAACAGAAGTGATGTGTACTGAGGATGTTTCATTAGTTGCAAAATATACAGATATATTACAGATAGGAACTCGAAATATGCAGAATTTTTCACTTTTGAAAAAAGTTGGAAAAACAAATAAACCGGTAATGCTTAAGAGAGGTCTTTCTGCAACTATTGAAGAATTCTTACTATCCGCAGAATATATTATTTCTCAGGGAAATCCAAATGTAATTCTCTGTGAAAGAGGAATTAGAACATTTGAGAAAATGACACGAAACACCCTTGATCTCAGTATTGTACCATTAATCAAACAATTAAGTCACCTTCCCATCATCGTTGATCCAAGCCATGCAACAGGAAAAAGAGAATTAGTAATCCCAATGGCAAAAGCAGCTATTGCCGCAGGTGCAGATGGGATCATGGTCGAGGTTCATCCCCATCCAGAAAAAGCTTTTGTTGATGGCGCACAATCATTGACACTCAAAGGTTTTGAAACGCTCATGAACGAAATTAAACCAATCGGCCAAGTTATGAATAGAGAGCTATAAAAAAGGGGAAATCAAATGGCAACCATTAATCAATTGCGAGATGAAGTCGATATTCTTGATAATCAAATTATTTATTTAATTTCAAAGAGAATGAAAATCGTTAAAGAAATAGCCCATGAAAAAAAGAAAATAGGTTATCCTCTTATTGATGAAAAAAGAGAAGAACAGATGAGAAAAAATTGGTTATGTAAAGCTCAATTTTTTAAAATGGAATACAAACCAATCCAAATCATTTTACGTGAAATACTGCAAATGAGTAAAAAAACCCAACATAAATTAATTAGATAATATTTTCTGGTGAACAAATGGTAAAGACAATAGGAATCTTTGGTTATGGTCGGTTTGGTAGAGTATGCGCAGAATGTTTAAAACCATATTTTAATATTTATGTATATGATATCAATAATGATATAAATATTGATAATAATAAATCGATTTTATTTGTTGATCTGATAACATGTGCATCACAGGATATCGTTTTATTATGTGTCCCTATATCATCATTTGAGGATGTAGTCAAATCAATCATACCATATCTAAAAGAAGGATCTTTGGTTATTGATGTATGTTCAGTTAAAGAAACACCAGTTTCAATAATGAATGATCTTATTCCACCTCATTGTAACTGTGTTGGCACACATCCTTTATTTGGACCAGATACCATTAAGAATACCCTAAAAGGAAAGAAAATTGTGTTATGTCCGATTCGTACACCCAATATTGGAAAAATTGAACAATTTCTAAATCAACTAGGTTTAACAATTATCAGATTAAATCCTGAAGAACATGATTATCAAATGGCAAAATCATTAGCACTTATTCATTTTCTCGGAAGAGCACTTAAAAATATTGGTGTTAAAAAAAATACACTTGCAACACCAACCCATGAAATGTTTATTGAACTGATTAATATCGTAAGAAATGATTCACCACAGTTATTTTTGGATATGCATCAATTCAACCGTTTTACTGCAGAAGTGAGAAAGCAGCTCATTAATGAACTTATACTCATTGATGGTGAATTACATGGATAACGATACTTTTTTACATTTAGTAAACCAGAAATTATTGAATGAAAAGTGTGTTAATTTTGCTGTTGGTCAACCTGATTTTAAACCAGCAAAAGAAATAATTGATGCTTATAAAAATAATATTGAAACACATACCGGTTATACACCAATTCAAGGGCTACCAATCCTACAAAAGGTAATTAAACAAAAATTACTCAAAGAAAATAAAATCTCAGTTGAAGAAGTTCTTATCACAACAGGTGCAATCGAATCAATTTTTGATATTATACTTACTTATTTAAAGCCAAATGACGAACTAATCCTGTTTACTCCATCATATCCAAAATATAGATCTATTGCAGAAAGATTAAATGTACACATAAAAAACATACCATTGAAAAAAAATATTTTTGATATTTCATTAATTGAGAAGAGCATCACAAAAAAAACAAAAATGATCATTTTAAATAGTCCGCATAATCCCACAGGTATTGTTTTTTCAGAAGATGAAATTAAACAAATTTGTGAAATAGCTAAAAAATATAAGCTATTATTAATTTCTGATGAAGTATATGAAAAATATCTCTATGAAAATGCAATTCATTATAGTCCTGCAAGGATAAATAATAACGTACTTACCATTAATAGTTTTTCAAAAACCTATGGATTCCCCGGTCTTCGTATCGGCTATGTAGCAGGGCCAAAAACACTAATCAAACCAGTTATCACCACTCATCAATCAAATACTACTTGTTCATTCTATGCTGCTCAATTAGCTGCACTAGCAGCACTGCAACTAGAAAAACCACCCTTTCATATAAACATCTTCGATCAGCGAAGAACATATTTAATAAAACAACTTGAGCAGATGGGTTTATCCTTTATTTATCCAAAAGGAGCATTTTACATTTATGTATATATCGAAGAAAATGCACTTAATTTCTGTTATAAACTACTTAAAGATAATCTATTGGTCATGCCTAGTACTTTTTATGAACATGAGAATAAAGCTATCAGATTGTCTTATGCAGTAAATATGGAATGCATAGAAAAAGGATTATCCATATTACATAAACATCTCGATAAATAAATTTGAAAAAAAATAGATAAATCTATTTCTAATGAATTTCTGGTAACTCTGGATATGAGAACGGTTCAATCACTTTTTTCACGTTTTTATTTTTTGCCGAACTAGTAACAAAATTTGAAATAGTATGTGCCTTCATCTTATCTTCAGGATAAGGAATTAATAATTCCACTATTTCATCTTTTGATAAATCATTTTCTAACCACATTTTTTCATTTTCTTTAGGAAGAATAACAGGCATTCGTTTTTTTTTATTATGAATTGTTTTTAGTAAAGAATTAGCTTCACAAGTGATGATACTAAATGTATGGATTTGTTTTTTTTGATTTGGATCTTTCCATTGCTCCCAGACACCAGCAAAACTAAATATCTGATTATTTTTTAAATAAATGTAGTAAGGATAATTTCTTCCTTGATAATATCTCCATTCAAAAAACCCATCCGCAGGAATTAAACATCGTCTTTTTAGAATAGCATATTTGTAACTAGGTTTTTCAAAAAGAGTTTCAGCACGTGCATTCATAGTTTTAGTTCGAATAGATTCTGCATCATTTGCCATTTTAACCCAAAAAGGAATGAGGCCCCATTGCATCATCTGGACCATATTCGGATCAGTATTTGCAATAATGGGATGTTCAGGTAAAGAAAAAGCATTCATATAATACATAGGATGGTATTCCCATGTTGAGGGAAATCGAGCAGCATATCGAAAAGCAATTGCATCTGGCTCTAATAAGGAAAATGCATAACACATATGAATCTAGCTATGATAAGAAGGTTATAAGCTATTTATTTTTCTAACACCGCTGGTGTTTTTCCAAGATATTCAGCTGCGGT
>CAZWQV010000032.1:0-22621 GCA_964636235.1 uncultured Thermoplasmatales archaeon | reverse complement strand
GCATCAAAAAACAGGCAAATAGACTCCCTATTAGAATTGTTCTTTTCATAATAATGCCCTCCAATGATTTTTTAACAGATTCAGGGTTTATAAATCTTCCTATTTCATCCCAACCACTAACAATATATTCCCTCAAACCTATTACTATTATGAAAAAGAAACTCACACTAACAGTTGATGCTGATATTCTCACTCAAGCAAAAAGCCAAGAAATCAACATTAGCAGTTTCCTTGAAATTCGTCTTGCTGATTACCTTTTTTATAAGGAGAGCGGACGTGGCGGGATTCGAACCCGCGACCCCTGGCTTAGAAGGCCAGTGCCATATCCAGGCTAGGCCACACGCCCATATAAGAACAATTTTTTTACCTGATATTTACTAACTATACATAAACGTAATGATAATTAAAAGGAAAATGAAAAGGAATATACGCTTCCTTTTTATTCATAGGGTGCTGCTTCTTCTAAAAGATCAACATGTGAGATGATCATACGTCGGCAGCAGTATCTATCGATTCCTAAATCATCAAGGATTTCTTTAGGTGTTTCTTTTGGAGTCTCATCATTATGGATTGCTCTCTGATACTCCATGAATCGTTTTTTGTATTCCTCATATGCTTGACTTATAACTTTTCCACATGTGAAACAGCGGACTGGAATAATCAACCCAGATCACCTATATGATTTCTGTCGTTTTTTACGAGCCCCACGACCAAGCGGCTTTTTTGTTTCTTTTCTTCGTGAGTCATTCACAAGAAGACTTCTATCGTATTCAATATATTCTGTTTTAAGATTTGAGTCCTCTGAGAATTCAACAAGTCCACGGGCAATTGCGGTTCGAATTGCATTTGCTTGACTCATGAATCCGCCACCCACGACATTAACATTAATATTTACATGCTGAGCTATATCACCGGCCATAGTGATGGGTTCAATGATCTTCCATCGGGCGATTTCAGGTTGATGCAGCTCAATAGGAATACTATTGATTCTTACTAATCCTTTTCCTTTTTTCACAGTTGCCCGGGCAACTGCGGTTTTTCTTTTTCCAGAGGTGTTAACCACTTTCTTTGTTGGCATTAGATCTTCGCTCCTAATGATCTTGAAAGTTCTTCAATGGTCATATAATCAACATAATGTTTGCTGGCTTGTTCAATGACTTCAGCATCTTTTTCGGTGAATTGTTCTGGTACGCCAGTATAGCATTTCAATCGTTTTAATGCTGCACGTCCATGGGGTTTTTGATATGGGATCATTCCACGTATGGTACGCTTTACAATTTTTTCAGGAGATCGATGAAAAAAGGGTCCTTTTCGATAGGTTCCAACTTCTCTTATCTGTTTATATTCGTTTTTGATTAGTTGTTTTTTTCCTGAGATAATTGCTTTTTCCACGTTAATGATGGCTACTTCATCACCCTGAAGCAAGCTTTTTGCAACCGAAGTACTTAATCTGCCAAGTGATGCACCATTTGCGTTAATTACTCGTTTCATTGTTCATTACCCCATAATCCGAATGTTTTTTCCTTCAGGATTTTTCTTCATTAATTCCTCAATTGAAATGGAAGTGCCACCAGCTTTTTTTATCTTCATTTCTGCTTTATCACTGAAAGCCCAGGCTGCAATAGTAACTTTTTTTGTTAAATCGCCGGTGGATAATACTTTACCGGGGACTAATGCAGTTTCTTTATCATGCACATGGGCACTGATTCGATTGAGATTTACTTCAGCCCAATTTTTTTGTGATTTTTCTAAACGTAAAGCTATATCTTTCCAGATAGGTGCTTCTTTTTCAAGTGATTGTTTTTTAAGTTGATTTATTAAATTAATCAGCAATGGATTTGTCTTATTTACCTTCTGTGCCATACTTGTAATCTCCAGAGATAAGGATGTTAGTGAAAGCAGGTGCTATTTATAAGATTTACGGGCGTTTTATGGTAATAATGAGGGGTGTATTAATTTTTTTCTTTTCCTACTCATCAATTAGAACAAAGATAACAGATTATTTTGAAGAAATCCTTGGTAGATACATTCTTTTTTTTAAAGTTATTTTAATCAGTATAGCTTAAATATGGTTTTTTTAATGTGGAACATAGGTATTATGTCAGTTATTCTTGGTGTATGTGGTAGTAGTTGTCTGGAAGGACCAGATGCCATATCGATTATGCAAAAAGCCGAACAAATCGGAAGAGAAATTGCTAAAGCAGGTTGTATTTTACTCTGTGGTGGTAAGGGTGGTGTGATGGAAGCCGTGTGTAAGGGTGCAACTGAAGAAAAAGGTCTTACGGTTGGCTTACTACCTTATTCTAAAAGTGAGGCAAATGCCTGTGTGCAGGTTCCTCTTCCAACAGGCATGGGTTATAAAAGAAATAGTCTGATTATTGAATCAGCAGAATGCATTATAGCAGTATCTGGAAACTGGGGGACCTTAAATGAGATCACTTTTGCATTGGTCTTAGGTAGACCAATTGTGTTTTTGAAAGGCTCTGGCGGGTTTGTTGATCTGTTTATTCAATCTGATTTCATTAATCAAATTGAATCAGATTTTTTTGTTACAGACGATCCAAAGCAAGCAGTTGAGAAAGCAGTGTTTTTTTCAAAAAAGCAATATCCCAAACATTAATATGTGGATGTATAATATCGTTTTATTGTGGGATTAAGATGCGTCACTATAAGATAAAACGAGGACACAATCCAGATATAAATAATTTGATATCTGAGTACTTTGGAGCAGATGGTGATATTGAAAAAGGTATTACTTTTACTGTTAACGGTATTGGAAAAATAGATATGAAAAAGGAGAAAAGTATTCTATCTGTTGATATTGAACCACCTAAAGAAGTATCTGGGGATTATAGTATCATAAAAAAATGGAATAATTTTCTTTTTGATGCCACTGGAAAAACAACCAAGGAAAGAAAAAAAGAATTTGGAAAAGTAAAGAAATAATATTTTTTTTATTTTTTTACATCTTTCCAATCATCTAAGAATCTTTTAATGCCAACATCGGTGAGTGCATGTTTGGTCATTTTACGAATTATAGCTGGTGGAATAGTTGCAATGTCTGCACCTAGCATTGCGGATTGTATGACATGGATGGGATGTCGGATGCTTGCCACAATGATTTCTGTTTCGATTTCATAGTTGAAGAAGATTTCCACGATCTCTTCTACGATTTGCATACCATCTTGACCCATATCATCAAGTCTTCCGATAAATGGGCTTACAAACGTGGCTCCTGCTTTTGCAGCAAGAAGTGCTTGGTTAGATGAAAAGATTAAGGTTACATTGGTTTGGATGCCCTGTTTCTTTAGTTTGCTTACTGCTTTTAATCCTTCAGATGTCATAGGTATTTTAATGGCTACATTTTTTTGATATTTTTTGTCAACTGAGTTGTATAATTGCTTGGCTTCCTTTACCATGCCTTCTGCATCTTCACTGATTACTTCTAAGCTGATGGGGCCATCGACGATGGTGAAGATTTCTTTGATGACATCTTGAAGTGAGCGTCCACATTTTTTTAGTAATGTTGGATTTGTGGTAACGCCATCAACAATCCCCCAGGATGCGATTTCTTTAATTTCATCTAAATCGGCACTATCAACAAATATTTTCATAGGTGTATTCCTCTTTTGAGGGGAATAGAAATTATATACATAAGCGTTTGGATAACAAATTTTATATAAGACATATAGATAAATATTAGTAAGGACTATCAATGATATATTTTAAAACAAATAGAAAAATATATATAATGATGCATACATTCATAAATCATAGGTGGGGTTTATGCCTCTAACAAGAAAAGCCCGATTGGTGGGAAGCAGCATTGTTGTCACCATCCCCAGTCAAATCGCAAAAGCATTTGACATCAACGATGGTGACGAAATAGAGATCATACCATTAGAATACGGGGAGTTCAAAATCAAGAAGAAGAAATAACCTCCCCACTATTCTCTATCCTAGAGTATATGCTGACTTCTCAATACTATTCAGAACCATTGACAGATCATAATGCTTGTGTATTAGATTAAATAATAAAAAGAAAAAAGGATTACATGCATCCTGCTGCAAGATCATGTAGGACTTGTTTTTTATCTTTTGCTTTCACCACGCCACTGGCTAATAGTACTCCCTCAGATCCAAGTTCCAATGCTTTTTTCACATCTTTTCCATTTTTTACTCCTGCTCCGCAGAGTACTTTGACGTTTTTGTTAATGGATTTTACTGCTTTTACGGTACCACTGACAATATCTGGATCGGCAGTAGTAACGGAGATATCTCCTCCGATTAGTTCAGGTGGTTCCACAGCGATAAATGGTGGTGCGAGAGCGGCAGCTGCTTTTGATGTTTCAATATTATTTGTACAAATGATGGCATCCAGCTGCATGGATGTAGCCTTGGATAAACAAGTTTCGATATCAGCAAGTTTTAATCGGTGTTCACTATGATTGATGAGTGTACCAACCGCGCCGGCTTCTTTCACTGCTTCAGGAAGTGTCCAACCAGTATGACTTCCAGGTGTGATCGGATCGATATGTTGCGCATAAACTGGAATTGATACCTCTTGCACGCAACGATAGATATCTGCATCGGTTACCGCAATGGCCATGCTTACTCCTGTTTCTTCTGCTACTTCATCCATTGTTTTAGCAAGTATAACTGCTTGTTTTCCTATTGCTTCTTTATATGTTTTCACATTTAATACGATAGTAGGAGTTTTTAACATGATAATCCACATCCACAATTTTCTATCACGTGTAATCGATGAGCTTTAATATAGTCTTTCCCATGTCCTCAAATAGTATGTCAAATGGATTTATCCCTCAATCAAGTATACTGCTGGGTATTATTCCGGCCCTTATTTTATTATATTATTCACTAAAGGGATGGCAAGGAAAATTCGCTGAAAAAACATTGTATATTATGTTTATCATTGGAATCATTTCAGGTTTCACTGTTGCCATTGTTCAATCTCAGATTGCTGTGACAATTGAATTGTTAATTTTGTATCCCTTTTTGGAACAAATTGTCAAGCTTGTGATTTTAAATCTTCGACGGTTTCAGGAAAAGCAGTCCACTGTTATCTATGGTTTGGCATTGGGTCTTGGGTTTGGATCTATCTATCCACCAGCATCAATGATTTTGATTCCTGAAGGATACACTGATCTACAATTAGTAATCATTTTACTTGGTTCTATTGGTCTTTTGTTCATTCACGGTGTTACCGGTGCCTTCATTGGTTATGGGGTGTATAAGGGAAAAATGCCTTGGTATTACATCCAATCCGTTATCATTTTGATCATTGCAAATCTGCTGCGCGATCCATCATATCACTGGATCAACCTGATAATAGGTATATTTTTATATATATATTTACAAAAGACAATCATGAAAGAAATATCCGGTACCATGAAAAAACGGTCCAGATCATCGGCGAAAAATTAATTTTTTATATTTCTGTACCCTTTCTTCATCAAATAAGGGAGTTTCTTTTAATTCATCAACAATCACACCGATGGCCATACCAGTTGTAATACCCACAAAAAGACCTGTAAACAACCTGGATAAGGTGGTACTTTCCCACAGATTGATTAATTGTCCCACACCATCAATTCCAATCGGAATAAAACTAATGAAAAGTAAGGCAAAGAATTTTCCATCAAGAGGAATTTTATAAAATAAGAGCAATCCAAGACCAAAGACAAGTCCCATCCAGATAGCTGTACAACGACTGCAAAAGGCCATCTGGTTTCCATTGATAAAGAAAGATCTATCTGCTTTCTGATGACAAAGACGATCACCACAGGAATATACAAGATTAAAGGGAAATGGCATGGAGGAGGTTTCCTGTTCATTATCCTGTATTGCTACACTTCCAGATAGATCAGAATAGGAACCTGTGGGAAATAGAACTGGCGCGATAAGTTGCAGTAGCACGAAAAGGAAAAACAATACAAATAACAAACTGAGAAATTTAGAAACTTTTTCCCTTTTTACCATCATTAAATTCATCTCTTGATTTGTAGATCAAATACAGGGCAACAATACTTAGAACGATGTTAACAAGGAAAAATCCTAAGGTGAATATACCAACAATGCCCCCAATAAGTGCAATATCGGAATACATCCGTTTCCAGGCTGATAAAGCACCGATCAAACAGACTACTGATAAAATAATGAGAATGCCTGAACACCATGCTAGATTCGGCACGAGTATATTATATGTATTTTGGTTTGCCAATTCCATTGAATATGTATTTGATAAAAATGGAAGAACAATTAATTCGAAATGAGAATCATTTGCTGGTGATACTGAATCAATGGTTAAGGATGCAGTATGCATTCCAAGTGGTAAATGATCAAAATATAAGGAACCATTTTTTAACTCTCCTTGATATACTGAATTATCTCCTTGTATGGTAAGATTTACTGAGTTGGTAATGAGTGCTTGACTTGCTTCATCAAGTTCAATACTAATAGATCCTTGTACTCCAACTGAAGAACCAATTATCACCGGTGTCTGTAAAAATAGACCTGGAGTAATTGATGCCATAATACCAATACATACCACAATTAACAAAAGAATGGATGCAATCATTGGTTTATCAGTACGAGGTTTCATAGAGGATAAAATAGTTTTTCTTGGTTCGCCATATTCTTCCCAAGTACATTCCTCGATATCAGTATCCTTATCGCATTTTTCTTGTGATTTTGCAGTAGGTTTCACGTGAAATGTGTGGGTACAGAATGGACAGGAAACAAAAATGTCTTTTTCCCCTGTTTTTGCTTCCACTACAAATTGCTTTGAACAGTTCGGACATTGTATCCTCCCCTTCATGATTTGATTCACCGGAGGCGAAAATACAACCATCTATTATCAATATTTCTATTATTTTAAGAATTCCAAAAGCAAAATTTTATTAATACTGATGTTGAGTTATCTTTAAATATCATATCCTTATTCGGTTACAGGTATAAAGGCGGTCATATTATGGCACGATTCCCTGAAGCGGAGCAACGATTATTAAATAAAAAAATTTGCATGAAATGTGGTGGAACAAACCCAATACGAGCAAAAAGATGTAGACGATGCAGGTCTCAAGAGCTTCGAGTGAAAGCTAAAGAAGGTAGAGGAGTCTAAACTTTTTTATTGCATTTTTTTGAACCGTCATATTTAAGAGGATATTTTCTTTTCCCTATGCAGGTCGAGACTGCATGCCAGAGACAAAAGTGAAAAAAGATGAAGATTTCAATGAATGGTATAATGAAATCGTTGAACTTGCCGACTTATGCGATAAAAGATACCCAATCAAAGGAATGAATGTATGGAGGCCATATGGTTGGGAACTCATGTCGTATGTTGATTCCATCATTCGATCAGAGATGAGACGAACCAAACATCAAGAAGTCTGTTTTCCCTTATGTATCCCTGAGGATTTATTTCAAAAAGAAGCAGATCACATTAAAGGATTCGGAAAGGAAGTCTATTGGATTACTCATGCAGGCCATAATAAATTGGAGAAACGATGGCTTCTTCGTCCCACTTCAGAGACAGCGATGTATCCTGTTTTTTCATTATGGATCCGATCCCATGCAGATTTACCATTAAAAACATATCAAATTGTAAACACTTTCAGATATGAGACCAAACAAACCCGGGCTTTCATACGAGTACGAGAAATCCATTTCTTTGAAGCACATACCTGCCATGTTGATTTTGAGGATGCCGAACGACAAGTACGGGAGGATAAAGAGATTGCAACAAGATTATTACATGATTTGTCACTTCCCTTTATTTTTTGCAAACGACCGGAATGGGATAAATTTGCAGGAGCCGCATATACCATTAGCATTGATGTTCTAATGCCCTCAGGACGCACCTTACAGTTAGGATCTATTCATCAATATAAGGATAACTTTTCAAAACCATATGATATCACATATGAAGCAGAAGAAGGTGGCCATAAATATTGTCATCAAACAACCTATGGAATGAGTGAACGAATCCTAGGCGCTATTATTGGAGTTCATGGAGATAATAAAGGATTGGTCCTTCCTCCAAAAGTAGCTCCTATTCAAGTAGTTATCATCCCTATTATTTTCAAAGGAAAAGAAGAACCTGTTTTAGATGCCATTAATAGATTAACATCACTTCTTGATAATGAAAACATTCGGTATCACGTTGATGATAGAGAGATTTCACCGGGTAGCAAATATTATGATTGGGAATTAAAAGGAGTTCCTATTCGTATTGAAATTGGTCCAAGAGATGTGGAACAAAACAAATTCGTTCTGGTCCGAAGAGATACATCTGAAAAAATAATGGCTCCTATGGATGAGGCTCTTCAGCATATTACCTCTATGTTTGATACCATATCTCATGATCTTTATCAAAAGGCAAAAACATTACTTGATACTAATTATCACATTATCACTACTCTTGATAATGCAAAAACATTAAAAGGAATCATTCAGCTACCCTGGTGCGGACAGGATACCTGCGCTCTAGAAATTGAAGAACTACTTGAAGGTAACACATTAGGAGAACCAGTCGATGATAGTACTGAAATATCTGAGCATATATGTCCTGTTTGTCAACAAAAAGCAATAAAATGGATGAGATATGCAAAAACATATTAAAAGGAGTTGAACAAGTATGGTAAAAATTTCACAACTCTTCAGAGAATATATCCTTGGTTTGAGTATCATCTTAACCATAATTGGTGCCATAATCTTCATTTTTGGCGCATTAGGGATACTTATACCAGATATGTTGATGGATTCAATGGGATTTGATGAAGCATTGCTGAATTGGAGTGCATATATTTTTGGATTGGGAATCATTGTTCTACTAGCTGGAGTTTATTATCTTTATGAATTCGAAAAAAACAAACGATTCTTAATGACTGAGATTAACACGAATAAACGATCTGAGTTTGTTAAAAGACATATAGAATTAAAAAAAGCAGCTCGTCATCTACCCAGTAAATATCAGGATATTTTAGCTGAAAAGGAAAAAGAGTTAAAAGTAAAATAAAAAACCCGGCTCTTTTTTTATTCTTTATTTCATATGGTGGTGATTTCTAATACCAACATTTAAAATTATTTTAGTTGAACCAAAGTATCAAGGAAATATTGGTGCTGTTGCTCGCATTATGATGAATTTTGGATTCACTGATCTTTATTTAGTAAACCCTGGTGAAATAACTGATGAAGCATACATGCGAGCGGTTCATGCAGCTAACATTCTTGATCAAGCATTGATTTTTTCTACTTTTGATAAAGCTATAAAAGATATTGATTTTTTAGTTGCAACTTCTGCAAAAGAAACCTTATCTGAAAAAAAACATAACCGAAGTCCTGTTTATCTTCCAGAATTTACCCAGCAGATCCAACAAGTTGAAGGAACCATCGGCCTCCTTTTTGGAAGGGAGGATAATGGACTTTTCAATGAAGAAATCGCTGCCTGTGATCTCATGGTAAAAATTCCTGCTCATGAGGAATATGAAACATTGAATCTTTCTCATTCTGTAGGATTATTTTTATATAGCATTTTTTTAGATAACACTATTATTCCTCAAAAAAGAACGCCTATTGATAATGTGGAAAAAACCCATTTATATGATGCTTTTGAATCATTACTCACTGCCATAAACTATCCATCTCATAAATATGAAAAAACTCTGGTGATGTTTAAACGATTGATGAGCAGATCCATGCCATCAAAATGGGAATATCATACCTTAATGGGTGTTATTAATACCGCTGCAAAAAGACTTCAGCAAAGAAAAAAATGAACTATGATGACACATTTTTTTGTTTGATTGCGAAAGATTTATGATTGTTTCGGTGTTATCATATATTAGCGAAGGGATGCACAATGAGCAAAAAAATAATTGTTACATTAGATGACACAGTGTTAAAAAAAGTAAACAATGATCATTTAATAAACGAGGATCTTATCAATGATGCATTGGGTCTTTATTTAGATAATAACTATGATTATCGAGCAGTATCTCAACCACAACCAGATCATACTTCCTTACAGCAACAAATAGATGCTTTACGACAAGAAAAACAGAATTTAGAAATCGAAAAAACCTGTCTTCTGCAGGAGAAACATAGCCTGCAATCTCGCATTAATGACTTATCAGAAATGTATCCAAAAGCAAGTATTTTATTAGGAACAAAACCTAATCTTGAGAATAATATGCTTGCGAAACTGAAACATAAATTAAAAAGAAAATAAAAAAAAACCAAATTTTTAAAATTTGGTTTCATTGATTTTTTTTGTTTTATTTTGATTTTTGATCTTTTGTATGTGGTCCTTTGTTTTGTGAAGCATGTGTTGCTGGAGTTGCTTTTCCTTTCTTTTGGTTATCTTCATAGGTTTTTGCAGCGATTAAACAACCACGGGCAACGGAATGAAGTGGATCTTTTGCGCGGATAATTTTTGAAGTTTCTATGCCAAGTTTAGCTGAATCCATTTTCCTCTTAAACAGTTCAAAGAATCCTTTCGGTAGTGAACTTCCACCTGCAACAACAACTGGAAATGCAACATTTGGTGGTGTGATGGTTGCCAGTTTCTTTTTCACATGTTCAAGTACATATGCGATTAATGCATCATAATAAATGTTTAAGGCACCATCGGGACTGCCGACTTGAACCGTATTTGTTAATTGACTGGTTCGTTCTTTTGTTGAAGTTACATGTTCTCTTGGAAGTCCAGTTGATTTTGCCACTTGTTCATCAATCCAATCTCCTCCTCGACTTACACTAAATGACATTAATGGAGATGCCATAAATGCAAGTGTTACATTGGTCATACCTGCTCCAAAACTTATACCAAGACCAGTAAAGTTATATTCTGCAAGTTCAGAATAGATAACTGCTAGTCCCTCATCAATGGTATGAGTATTATATTTCAATTTTTTTGTTAATGCTTCCATGGTTTTTCGATGATAGAGAACATTGGTATCTTCATCGATTGGATCTGCTGGAACTGAAATATATAATGGTTCGTTTGAATATTTCATGTTTCCAAGCACACGTTCAACGATTAGTTGCATGATCGGTATTGCTTCTTTTTCTTGTGGGCTGATAATCCCATGGCTCATTGGTCTTCTTGCTTCTTTTTCAAAAATTGTTGCGAATTTAAATGCGTCTTCTCCTAAAAGAGCAATGCCATCGTCTTCTTCAATGTAGAGTACTTTTGAAGTATCTAACATGTTTTTCGTTAGGTCACTTGACTCTAGTTTCATAAAAGCGTTTCTTTGTCTTTTAAATATAATATCCTCACCATCTCTGTCTGCAGAGATAATATTCATGGTTCCAATATCAAGGCCTTTTGCCAACTACATCACCATCCTTTTTTAACACTTAAGTTATCGTAAAGCATCTTAAAAAGATTTCGTATATAATATATTTTCAAAAAAAGGTCATATAAGGAGAAAGAAAAAAATTTGTTAAAATTTTGATTTAAGCGCTCGTATGAAATGTCGGAACCATGATTGTTTTTGAACTACTGGATCCTGCAATGCTTGAGCAAGTGCGGATGATGCTTTATCAATACCTGTTCCACCCCATTCTTCGACCTCGCCAGGATTAATGGTTTGATTTAGAGCATATGATTCATCAATAGGGTCATGTACTTTTACCACAGATTCAGTTGCAAATTCTGAATTGCCCACTTTCAAAGTTTTTGTGTTTACTAAATCAAATTGGATATCATCTGCTGCTTTTGTAAGGCTTTTTTTCACCGCTTCTTCAATGTCTCGTTCAATTTCTTCATCAGTATATTCATATTTGGGTGTTTTTGTTTTCACAGGGCCAGTATCATCACGGGAGGTTGCTGAATTGATTAATCGAACGGTTGCATTGCCAAATGCGTTTCCCATTAAAAGAATCAAACCAGAAATATAGGTTATTAACACATAATTAATGATTGGATAATACCAATTATTTTCATAATTTAAGAGAAATAAAATAATTGAACATATCACTAGTCCCAGACCTAGAAATGAAAAGACGTATCCTTTTTTTGATTGGTATATCATGATGTTTATTCCAAATGCGATACACATCAGACCAAGGCCGATATAAATGATTATAGGGAGAACTACTTCACTTTCAGATCCGTAATGAACTTGAAAAAACATAATTGATATGGTACCAAAAATAAATAAAATGATTCCCGCGATAAAAAATAAGGTACCAATATAATAAACAGATCCACTACGTTTCAGAATTCCTTTCTTTTCTTCCTGTAAAACATTATTAAATTGATTTTTAACCATCCATCATCCAAATTAATGATATTACATAAGAGTATAAAAGGATTTGGCGAGATTTTGCTAATTGTGAATTTTTCACAAAAGCAAAATGTTTAAATAGTTTCTATATCAAAAAGCACATTACTGTCTTTTAATGCAGAATGAACCGTATCAGCGAACCATACCAGTTCATCGATACCTGCGGTTTCTTCGTCCCATTCATAAACAAAATCATAATTTCCTTTGTTTGCTTTAAATCCCATGTTCAATAAAAGGTCTTTTACTTCTGAGGGTGATTGTCCTTCACTGCTGAAGAGGATTTTAAGATATGTTTTCATTGTAATTCACTTTAGCTTTTGATGATATATTAATTGGTTTTAAACATTGCGATTGATTTATCCTGTCATTTCAAAAAGCATTATTGGATCAGGTATAAAACAAATGAGAAGAATCATAACGCCAACGACAAACAACAGTTTTCTTTTCAGATCCAGGGTACCATCGTCATTTAGTGGTGGGGGATGGGACGTACCGATGACAAAAAGGATGATAAGTGCAAAAAATAACCATCCAGTAAATATCATGATGAAAATCGCTATCCAGCTGGCATATTTTTGTTTTTCACCAAACACTGCTCGAAACATATGTCCACCATCAAGTTGACCTGCGGGAAGTAAATTAATGGATGTGATTAACATACCGATCCAACCGGCAAATGCGATAGGATTAAGATCAATATAATAACCCTGTGGAACTGATAAAAAGATTTGTGATAACACAGAAAAGAGAACAGAACTGCCTAGCACAACTTCTCCCTCTGAGATGCCTGATAAAGGAAGATATGTATTTGAAGTTATTAATCCAATAATGGTAACTGGTAGGGCAACTAAAAATCCTGCAATCGGACCAGAAATTCCGACATCAAATAATGCTTTTTTATTTGGCATAGGATCATTACTGGAGATAAGAGCACCAAATGTTCCGATGTTAAAACCAGGTAGGATTGGTGGTATGGGAATAAAAAATGGCAGTGATGTATGAATACCATGTTTTTTTGAGATAAAATAATGACCCATTTCATGAATAAATAAGATACTCATTAATGGAAATGAAAAAAATATGATTCCGTTCACAATATTTTCAGGAAGAAATACATCCGTGATATTTGATAATGATTGAAGATCAGAAACTCCAATGTTAAGTAAAGATCCGGTAAGTGTGGTAGTAATGATTACTGCGATTAATAAACCAATATTAATCCAGATTGATTTTTCTTTTTTTGATGGTTTCTTCATCACATAGATTATATGTTCTCCTTGTTCATGACGTAAATAGGGTATGTATCCTTTGCTTACCAATGATCTTCGTATCTCGTCAAATAAACTGTTCCCTCTTTCCTTGTCAATTGTAACAAAGAAGAGGACCGCATTTGTTGAAATGCGCATGTCATAAAAGGGTATTCTTTGTCCTATCTCTTGTTTTAAAAAATCAATATCAAACGAAGTGTTCATTGTATTTGTGTTGTTCACACTGAAACTCCATGAGTTGTTCATAATATAGCCATGATACACATTACTTCATTGATAAGATTTTCTCAAAAGTTATATAAGAAAAATGGCAGTACCATTTTGAAGGGTTATGTCATGGATTTGCAGGTACAATTTAGTGGTGGACAAAAAGTAGATGTTGTTTTTGATAAATTTACGGTTAAAACTGATCAACCAGTAAGTTCAGGTGGAACTGAAACAGCACCAGATCCGTTTTCATTGTTTCTTTCAAGTATTGCTGCATGTACCGGAATATATGTACTTCGATTTTGTCAGCAACGTAAGATATCAACAGATGATATGAAAATATTAATGAATACGGATTGGAACAATGAAAAAAAATTAATAGAAAACATAAATATTTCCATAGAAACTGGAGATAATTTCCCAGAAAAATATAGAGAAGCAGTTATTCATGTGGCAAAATTATGTACGGTGAAAAGACATTTAGAGCATCCTCCAAATATAAATATTAACGTGACTTAAGAGATTAAAAGATAAGCATCTTTATGTACTGGTTTTTTTATGCTTGATTGTTGTGAAATCTGATGACGGTACAAATTGTGTTAGGAACCCAATGGGGAGATGAAGGAAAAGGAAAGATTGTTGATTATCTATCCAAAAATGTTGATTTTGTTGTTCGATTTCAAGGTGGTAATAATGCAGGCCATACCATTAAAATTAAAGAAGATGAGTATAAACTTCATATCATCCCGTCAGGTGTTATATCTGGAAAAATTGGAGTTATTGGAAACGGTTGCGTAATTGATCCCGAAATATTAGCAAAGGAAATAAGTCAATTAGAAAAAAAGAATGTACATCCTCAATTACTGATTAGTAATCGAGCTCATATTATTATGCCATATCACAAATTACTTGATGGTGCAGAAGAACGATATCTTGCTGATCAAAAAATTGGGACAACCAAACGAGGGATTGGTCCTTGTTATAGTGATAAAATAGCTCGTAATGGAATCCGTGCAGCAGATTTACTTTCAAAAGAACGGCTGGTTAAAAAGTTACAAAGAATTATTCCTATAAAACAAAAATTATTTTCTATTTATGGAATAAAAGATCAACTTGATATAGAAAGTATTGCCAAAACATATCATACTTATGGAAAGCAATTCAAGGATTATATTACTGATACCCATGATTTATTGCAACGTGCTATAGAAGAAGAAAGACCAATTCTCTTTGAAGGGGCGCAAGGAGCGATGCTGGATGTTGATTATGGTACTTATCCATTTACCACATCATCTCATGTGATTGCGGGAGGAGCAGCTATTGGAGCTGGAATCCCACCAAAATATCTAACCAATCTTATTGGCATTGTGAAAGCATATACCACTCGAGTGGGGAAAGGACCGATGCCAACGGAGTTAACTGATAAGACCGGCCAGTATTTACAAAAGAAAGGCCATGAGTTTGGAACCACCACCAGCAGACCACGAAGATGTGGATGGCTTGATCTTGTTGTGGTAAGACATTCCTGTCGCCTATCAGGAATTAGCAGTATTGCTTTGACCAAACTTGACGTTCTAGATGGACTTGATACCATAAAAATCTGTATTGGATATGAGTTTAAGAAAAAAATGATTGATATTTTCCCCTATGACACTGATGATGTCGCAGAATGTAAACCAATCTATAAGGAATTTAAAGGGTGGAAAGATACCACAAAAGCTCAATCATTTTCAGATCTTCCAAATGAAGCACAGGAATATGTTCTTTTCATTCAAGAATTTTTAAAAACGCCGATAGGTATCATTTCCACAGGCCCAGAAAGAAATCAAACCATTGTTGTTTAATACTGTTGAATCACAGAGCTTGCAGTTTCAATCCAGCGCATATACGAATTGAATGCAGCACGCAGCATATTTGTCTGCTGAGCGCAAATTGTAAGTGTTACTTTTTCGTTGTTTTGGGTCAAATTCATGGTGGTCTGCTGGAATTCTTTATTGATTTCAGGTTGTAAGGATTTACAGATGATCGCTGCTTTCTGAGTAGAATCACAAATGAGTGTAATGGTAATCTTTTTTGTTAAATCGGTCATGAAATCATCTTTTTTTTGCACTAATGCATTCTTATTTTTTAAAGATATGTACTCACATGTTAAAAGATTATTATAAGCGAAATTTATATTGAAAATAAAAAATTTAAAAAGATATAAAAATCATTGATGCATTACATGATTTAGATCGTAACTACTACAATGTGAGAATGGGGAAGCGTTGTGATGGTGAGGAAAAGATGGATTTCTTAAAACATGGATGTACCCCATTCCATGTTTTTTAATCAGGTTCTAATTTTAAGGAACGTTTATATACCAATCATTTATTTTTTATTGCTGAGGAGAGAGCATATGGAAGGGAAGGATGTCCATAGAATTAAGGGGGAAATGTTGCAGTTTAGTGATAAATTTGTGTTGAATTTATCCAAAATATTCTTTGAAGAATAAATGTAACATATCATGAGCTGGACAAATCAAAAACCATAAAAAAACCAAGGAGCAATGCACACTTCCATCCTAGTGTTTGGTATGTCTATTATAGAGCATTTACACTGATCTGAAAAAAAACAACGATGCAATATTGTTGAGGTTATTTTGATTGAATTCGTTTTGCAACCGTTGGTCTTTCTTTGTAAAATATTTTACTGCCGCAATAGGGACATTGCATGCCAATGTTTTTTACATCAAACTTCACGGTTTTTTTACAAATACCACAACGATAACCGCTCATTTATTCATTCGCCTCTTCTTCTCTTTGAGCTGCTAATCGTTCTCCTCGGATGATTTTTTCAACCAATAGACCGCTATCCGTTTTTGGAAGATAGCTTCCACCAGCGAATTTAACATTACATTTACCACATTGATAAATGCCAGAGCCGATTCGCTTTACTGATGTATGTTTGCAGCTAGGGCATAAATGTCGTTTGCGTTGCTGTAATTCAACATTTCGCAGTCGAGATCGTGCACGAACCCCATACCGGGCTTGAAACCTGCCGGCTGGTCCTACTTTCTTTGTTCTTTTTGCCATGGTTACCTACCAACGCTTTGGTTTAATTTATCTCGTAAGCCTTTCCCGTTAATATGGGCCTCTTTTATAATCTTTTTTATCTCATCGATGGTAAAACTACCATTTAACCCCTTCTGCATGGCCCGAATATTGCCTTTTGAGTCGGTTGCAACTGTTAATCGAACTTGTGCGATTTCTTCTTCATCAAGTGATGGATCGACCACCACAATATCATTAAATTTCACAAAAGTACATGAAATCGGTGGCTCTCTCATTGGTAAAGGATAATCCTCAGGATGATTGTTAAAATACTCTTTTGCCTCGGGATATTCCTCAGCAAGCTCCTGCAATACGTCTTTAAACCTATTTATGGGAACTTTTGCGATCATAAGTGCGGCAAGAGCTGCAAGAGATGCTGCATCAAATAAATTACCATCATAATCAATGATATGAATATCTATAAATGCAATCCAAATCTTTTGACCAGGAACAATACATAATTCATTAAATTTAATCACTTCAGATTCACGAATCCCTCGATCAACCACACGAGCCAGCTCAATAGCATTCTCACGAGGTGGTCCTGCTTCAAAATCTGGTGATGCCAAAGGAATCAGTTCAGCGGCTGTGGACATCACCCCCTCATTAGGAGTATCTGGATAGGGATCACCTAGATCCATTTTTATCCCAGCAATCACTTGGGTGTTGCCAATTCGCACCCGTGCAGAACCTTCTGCTTTGGTAATAATGCCCGGCTCAATAATCACATCTCGATAGGTGTTCATATTGCGGCCGTCTGCCCGTTTTCCATTTTTTGCAAGATTATAAAGAAAATCTGATTTAATACTTGGAGCAATTGTCATGGTTTACTCACCTGCCTCCACATCAGCTTTATATTTTTTAATAAGCGCATCTTTTTGTAATTTAGAAACCGCGTGACAACCTTTGACCGCTAGATCAAGGGCATGTTCGAATTCTTCAAATGTTAAATGTCCATCCATCTGCAACAGTATTATCTCATTGGTCCGTGGTGCGATAGCAATGGGTAAATCTGCATTACCAAAGTTATCTTCTTCTTTTCCAAGGTCACAGACCACAAAACCACCAGTAAAATCCCCATCTTTTTCTTCTGCACCAATTTTTCCAGCGGCACAAGAAACCGGAATATCTCTCATAGGTATTCCTGCATCAGCAAGCGCTACACCGGCTGCAGTGAGTCCGGCACAACGAGTTCCTGCCTCCGCATCTAATATTTCAATATTTACATCAATTGCTGCCCGGGGATAATAATCAGTAATGACCACTTTTTCAAGTGCTTCAGATATCACTTTACTTATCTCACGGCTTCTTCTATCTGGCCCAGGTCTTTTCCGATCATCTACACTGAAAGCGGCCATGTTATACCGTGCATTAATAATGGCTTTCAATGGATTTTGCGTGTGACGTGGTATTGCCTCACGGGGACCATAGACAGCGGCAATCACTTTATTGCCACCCCATTCTAAATAGCAGGAACCATCAGCACGATGGAGCACACCTGCTTCAATGGTTACATTCCTTAAATCGTCAGGTCCACGCCCATCCAATCGTTTACCATTGTCATCAATAAGTTTTTTGTCAGATTTCATATTTTTTTACACATCCTTTGACTCTGAATAATTTTTTAGAAATTCTTCTACCTTGTTGGTTAATCCATACGAAATTGATTCCCTTTCAATTAATTGAATCACTCGAACTGTTTTGGTAATATTTTCCTGTTTTCCATCAATCCATACTCTTCCATTCTTTCCAACAAATATACGACATTGAGTATATTTTTTTAACAAACTAATCATGGATCCTTTTTTGCCAATAAGACGCGGGATTTTCGATGGATCAATCTCTGTTATGTTTCCCTCTTTAATCTTAAAAAGACCTCTATCTTTTAAGCTAACCTGTAGTTTCTTTTCGAAATCAACAGAGGAAACCTTGGCCATAATTGCATCGCCTGTTTTAAGATATTTATCGGTCTCATTAAACTCAACATTCCAGGGAACTTCGTTAACATGCAATAATGCAGGATATGGTGCATTAATATCCACAAGCCAACTAGAGGCCATTGCTTCAAGAACGATACCAATTACTGTATCGCCCTGTACTGCATCATATTTACCTTTTAATGGAACCACATTAAGATACGGTGGATTTTTATTTAAAATACCAAGAATTTGAGCATAAATATTTCCCTGCTCAATAAAGGTACCTCGCCCTGCTTTATTATCTTTAGTCGTACCAAGGAATTGACTTGGAATAACGATTTCTCTTACTTGTTGTGCCATAACAGTTTACCTTCTGGAGTAGAACACCCGGATTATTTAAGAATTTTTGTTGAAACATTTCCTTTTGTTGCATTATTTAATTTTTCAAACAAATCATTCTGCATACCTGCGGGAAGAACAATAACTCCAACCCATGATCCATCAGATTGCCATTCTTCTTTTTCAAGAGTTCCATAATTTCTGATCACTCCATATGCTTTACCAGTAAATTGTGCTGGAATTTTAATGGAAATCTTTGATTTTTCCAATGATATAGGAATGAACTGCCGAATAGCTTCAATGGTGGTTTTCACTTGATCCCGCACTGGTTTAAATGGATCGATATGGATACCTGCTTCCTTCATCGCGTTTTCAATACGCTGTCGAGGATGAGGGGTTTTTGTTTGCGGATCCATTGCATTTTTCAAGATATTTTCGATTACTCGTTTTTCTTTATTACTCTGCATTTTATGCCGTTGTTCAGTTGTTAACTGAATATTACCATGCATAATGATATGTTTGGCAATGGTTGCAACATCAGTTGTTTCAAAAAGCTCCTCTAATTTTTCTTCTGAAGCGTGAGTTCCTTTTTTCGCATCAGAAAAAATAGCATCGATAGCAAGAATCTGTGATATATCTACTTCTTTTCCCTCAATGACATCAGCTGCCCCATAGGGGTCTACTAGGATTTCGAAATGTTCCTCATTTTTTTTTATCCGAGCGATAACTGCATCATCAAGGCTTACCAATTTTAATTGCCCCCGATTGCCTGTTTCACTAGATTCATTGTTTCATCTTGTGATAAAATATGGAAATCTTCATTTTTATCAACAATGCCGATTTCTGCTGCTTCAGGATTTAATTTTTCCTCAGTAGCTTGATGTAATGCTTTGATACCAAGAATAATTGCTTCTTGTTTTGATAGGCCATTCTTATAATTACTTTCAAAATAGCTCATTGCTCCGTTCCGGCCAGATCCTTCGCTACTTGCTTTATATTCCATAAGTGCACCAGAGGGATCAGTTGAAAATAATCGTGGACCAGTTTCATCATAACCTGCCACAAGAAGTGCAGTACCAAAGGGTCGTACACCACCATATTGGGTGTAGGTTTGTTTGAAATCACATATTTTTTTCACAAGTGTTTTTACTTGAATCCGTTCATTATAGGTTATTTCATTTATTTGAGCGTCGATACGAGCTCTATCAATCAAAGATCTTGCATCTGCAACAAGTCCCGAGGTTGCACATCCGATGTGATCATCAATTTTAAATATTTTTTCAATTGAGCCTGGCTCAATTAAATGTGAAGAGATACGTTTATCAACGATGAGCACAACGCCTGTACTATATTTTAATCCAACAGTAGTTGTCCCACGTTTCACAGCTTCTCGAGCGTATTCAACCTGAAATAAACGCCCGTCTGGAGAGAACACTGTAATTGCTCTATCATATGCCATATTTGTTGGTTGCATGTTTCTTTTCCACCTTTACATATTAATTATATTATATATTCCTGAATAATCATCGAATTTTTTTACCCTCACAATACACTTGTTGTCTAAATAGTTTGTGATGAATTTGAATTTTTTTATTCAATAAAAACATAATTTTTTCAGTTTATACCTGTCTTTTTTCACCCCAAAGAATTTTATGTAGTTGCAGTCCATAACGAACAGAAAGATTATCCTGAAGAATCCATGTGGCTAGATTTTCTCTATTTTTTTTCCATACTGGTTGGAAGAAGATCTCACATTTTGGTTCAGATGTTAAAATATGATTTTTTGCAAACTCATAATCTTCTTTGTCTCCAATAATATATTTAATCTGATCTTTTTCTCTAAGTAAAACCATGTTATCATTGTTGAATTTTTCATGCATCTTGGATGATGGACATTTGACATCCATGGAAATTATTAGGTTTTGATACTGTAGGAGATCATCAATTGGTAAAGATCCATTTGTCTCGATTAATAGTTCATATGATGCATCTATTAACCGATCGATAAGATCATAAACATGTGGTTGAATGAGTGGTTCTCCACCAGTGATACATATTTTTTTACAATCATATCTTGAAATATATTCGATTATTTTGCTTATTTCCCATGGTTCTCCCTCTGCATAGGCATAGGTTGTATCACAATAACTGCATCGAAGATTGCACCCGGTGGTACGAATAAAAATATTTGGTTTACCTATCCATTGTCCTTCTCCTTGCAATGAATAAAATATCTCATTAATCTGTATCATTTGATAGCACGGAAGATATTACTTATTGATTATAATTCTTTGTATGATTTATTGCTAGTTGGTCTTTTCTTAAGGGTATATTTTAAATAATAGCTTATTTTTTATACATATGTGGAATGCAAATGAAAAGAAACACTATTGCTATCTGTCTAATATTTCTATTTGTGCTTGTTAGTTTATGTGGCTGTAATGAACCTAATGAGCCTGTAACCAATGGTGAAGTGACGGGGCGAACTGATTTATTTCATTTAGTCGAATATAGTATTGAATCATATACTATGGATATTGAGGGAAATTATGTAAAAGTTGGTGATGGTTTTATTCACAAACCTTCAACTTTAAAATATGATATTGTGGGAAAAATTGAAAATATTGCTGATCATCAGGTTGATTTAGATTTTATTGTTCATTATTATGATAAGGATAATAATCAATTTGATACCTATAAAATGAACATCAATAAATTAGATCCTGGTGAAATAAGAGGATTTTATAATACGCTTCATAGAGATAGTGTTACCTTTTTTGATTCTCTTGATAAAGTAACCTTTGAATTTGTTGAAGATTAATCATTTTCCTTTTTCTGATAATAAAACTAATAACAATCAATTTGATTCAGAAAAAAAACGAAGGGCTTGTAGGGTAGCTTGGTATCCTTGTGGCTTCGGGAGCCATAGACTTGAGTTCAAATCTCGGCAGGCCCATAAATAATATCTAACCTTCGAAATACAGGCAGGTACTACAAATATCAGTAAACGAATTAAATGAATATATTAAATTAGATAGAGAACTACTAGTACAAGGATTGTTTATTGGCTTCATTGTATTGTCTATTCAAGGATTCAATCATTATCTATTTATTACCTTCGAGCCTTGGTCAGTATTCGATTCGGACTGAGATTGGTCTTTTATTTAGTTCATTACCATGTTAATAGTATTAGTATCAATGAATTTACTAAATAAGAGAAAATAACCCTAAACAATTAATTCCACAACAAACACACTTATTTTGATATTGCACTAATCATATTTTCTCTTTCTAACTCTTACTCTTATCTTTATTATGTTCCTAATTCTACTCTATATCTATGATTTAAATCTCTACCAATATTTGATGTTTTTCGACATAATTATATAGTTGTAATGATAATTATAAACATATATCACAAATATATCCTGGAGTCAAGCCTCATTTTATGTGATATATCTTCCAACTAACGGGCTTGGCTCAAA
>CAZWQV010000031.1:22100-22862 GCA_964636235.1 uncultured Thermoplasmatales archaeon | reverse complement strand
GACTGAATTTGAAAATCACCCGAATTTAGGCGAAAAGAACGGCGGCTAAAATCGGCTGCATGTTTTTGTTATAAGTATTAACTATGACCTACATTTTGTCTTTTTGAGTATCCCAATCATTTAGCATAATATAAAAAAAATCATCTGACTCATCAGAACCAACGAATTTTTCTGGGATATTATCCTCATTTATATCTACATAACAGCGAACAATTACTTTATAACGACCATCAGATAATTTTAAACTATTAAATGAGTAACGATGGACACCATTATCAGTTTTGATATAATCACTTGATAAACCTCCTAAAAATACTTTACTATAAAGAGTATATGATGATATATTATACACTTCCCATTGAACTGTTACAGTATCCCAGATTTCTTCTCCACCATTGGGGTATGTTACAATACATAATACATTATTTGATTGCAAAGCAACAGGTGAGCTATTGAGGATATCTTCATAATTCTGAATTGCAGGGATTGAATTGGTAAGTATTAAACATACTATAATAAATATTAAAAATGTTTTTAAATAGATTAATTTAATTTGTTGTTTGAATACATTCTTAATATTAAACATCTCCATAATATGAATGTAAAAAAATAATATAAATGTTGCCCAATATTAAAGAAAAATTGTTTATATATACAATTTTTTAATCTAAAGATAAGATATTTTTATCATAATTCTATAATATTTTTTATTTATATGATTTTTTGGTTTTGAATCTAATTGAATGAATATTAAATCATTTG
>CAZWQV010000031.1:0-22090 GCA_964636235.1 uncultured Thermoplasmatales archaeon | reverse complement strand
CATTTGAAGAATTTCAATCCTATCTCATTTGTTATATATATGATTAATAAAATTCTAATCGTAAATATATATGTTTGGTTTTTTCCAAACAAAAAACAAAGCATTAATAAATATATTTACTATAAATTATCCTAGAACTATATGACAAAGGTTACACTAGATATTGATGCATTTAAAGCCCTTGCTTCTGATACTCGATTAGAGATTTTGAAAACTCTTGATGGAAAAAATATGAGTCTATCTGAAATTAGCAGAGTCACAAGTCTAAATAAAGCAACTCTTCATGAACATTTATTAAAATTACATCAAGCTGGCCTAATTAAAAGAAAGGAACGGGAGGGTCATAAATGGGTTTATTATAAATTATCATGGAAAGGGGAATGTTTACTTCATCCTGAAAATTCACGTATTGTAGTCATGTTTACTGCATCATTTTTAGCAATTGCCACAGCGAGCATTCAATTATTTAATTATGTACGAAGCTCTATAGTTACACTGACTGAAAAGCCTTTGTTACTTCTCACAGAATCTGATGATGCTTCTGGTATGAAAGCATATGGAGCAAATAACATGACCAATGGATCTTTAAATACACCACCATATAATGTTTCATCGAATATAACAGAAGGAAGAGAATTATTACAAAATGGTGCCTTAAGAGTTCAAGAGGTGAGTCATGATCCAATCTTTCTTTATATCGCAATAATTTGCATTCTTTCATTTTGTATTCTGTTTACTTTTTCATTGTGGAAATATAAACAAAATAGAAAACAAAGCGTATAATAGAAAAATTATGTTTACTTATTGTTAACTTGATCTTCAAATTCTAATCCGAAATAATCAAACAATGTTTTTTGCATCCTATCACCATGAATCCATAATGCTTGATGCTATTAAATGCTTTTCTATTTAACCATTTTAAAAAAAAATCTAGAATGTATTTTCATATCGGCCATTTTGACAAGAAGGTTTTATATACTTAGTAATATAATAATATTATATAAGAATTGTATAAAAAAATTCAATGCTATTTTTGCAATGAAAATGTACGATTCTTTTTATCTAGGAGGCAAAAATACATGCAAGGTATAACAGCAATCATTCTTGGTTTTACTGCCGGTTTGTTTTCAATGACCATAATAAGTTTTTACAAATGGGTTTTAAAAAAAATTAACTGATATTTATAATAATAAATATAAAAAAAATAAAAAAGAAATAGATAGAGTTTATTTTGGAATTTTTGGCATAACTCGCTCTATTTCCTCAGTTTTTCCTGCATCCCAGATTGCTCTGATAGCAAGAAGTCCTGCTGCAGGGGCAACAAATACTGCAAGCATAGCTGCTATATTGTTAAAGTAAGGTCCAATATATCTCACATTTGAGAAAAACTCTGTTTGCATTGCTGCTCCAATTCCTACCAGAAGTAGGGCTGCTATAAGAAATGTTGGTACTCTTTCTTGTGTAATAGATCCGACAGCAAAGAACGATAATAAACCAACCACAAAGCCAAGTACAGCAAGTACTGCTGATACCCACCATGATTGGTCTGCAGTCCATAAGTTAGCACCATAGATAATTCCTACTATTACTGATAGAAGTATACCGATAAGAAATAACCAGCTTCCTACTTTTTTTAATAATTCTTCCATCCTTTGTTACACCATCCTTTTTATAGGAAAAATAAAAATCGCACTATATAATAATTTAGTGTATATGAATAATTAGATGTATATGTACATAAACAACCGTTATTATAAAAAATATGTTAAAAAACCTAGAAATAATTGAAAAAAAATTCAATTTTACAAGGAGGGAAGAAGGGGCTAGAATGGGTGTAAGAAGAGGTGAAGGAAAATATCCAGCCCCTTTAGGATTGCGTCAAATTCAGATGTTGCCAATAATAACGTTGTAAAATTGTATATATAAAACAATGGTGAAAAAATGTCAAATTGAAAAATTATTTGAATTAAAAAAAATGGATAAAGCTAAAATAAGGATTTGTAATACAATCACTTGAAATAAAAAATGAAAAATATAATGATTATCAACGAAAATCAATCGATTATTGAAGATATTAAATTAATACTTAACGATGAAGATGTTTCAATAATAACCGTTGAAAACAATCGTGCAGGCATATCTCAATTAAATAAACAGAACAATATTGATCTTATTTTAGTTAATACGAATAATCCAAACTCATTAAAAAATGCACTTATGATATTAGACCCAACATCTGATTTTTCTACGAACGCAGTTGATGAAAAATTATACCTATCAAAACCTTTTAGTAAAGAAGAATTAACGACATTTATTAAAAATAATAGTAAATAATTCGAATTCTACAATAAACTCTTCAGTCCTTGTATAAGTCGGTTTAAACCAATAATTGATTTTTCAATCGGTAGATTACCAAAACTAATTCGAAGGCATGGATTTGAATCATCAAATGCTTCACTAGGAATGGTAATTATCTTAAATTCTTGGATCAATCTTTTAGATATTTCAATTGATTTCTTGTTTGTTTTCATCTTTATATAAAAATACATAGCACCATTAGGTTCACAATATGAAATAGTTGAAACATTTTGTAATTGACTATGAAAATAGCTTCTAATCGCTTCTATCTGATTTTTATAACTATCAAAATAAGTTTTTCCTAATGTTATTGCAGCAGAGGCCGCAATTTGACCTAAGGATGATGCTGAAATTCCAATTGTATCTTGCACTTTTAATACTTCATTAAATAAAAATTCTGGAATAATCATATATCCTATCCTATATCCAGAGATCCCAAATGATTTTGAACATGAAAACAATGAAATGGTATGATCTTTTTGATCATCAAATGTAAAAGGACTGATATGCTCTTTATCTTTAAAAACAAAATATTCATAGACTTCATCTGAGATATGAAATAATTTTTGATCTTTACAGAATTCATTTATTGCTTTTAATACGGGTTTAGGATAAACTTGACCACTAGGATTATTTGGTGATATAGTAACAATTGCTTTGGTCCTTTGAGTAATAGAATCATGTAATGTATTAAGGTCCGGCAAATAATTATAAGGATTTGTAGGAATTATCACCGGTTTACAACCTGCTAATTGAACACCCATGACATAATTAAAATAAGTTGGTGCAAACAAAATAATTTCATCACCAGGATTTGTTATGGTTAATATTGTATTCATAAATCCTTGATTTGCTCCTGAAGTAACCACAATATTTTTCTTTTCATCAACAACGATATTATTTTCATTTTTTAATTTATTCATTATTACGTTTCTTAAAGATATCAATCCTGCATCTGTGGTATATTCATAACTAATTTTGTTATCTAATTGATCCATAATGGCATTAATAGATACAGGCGGAGGACCAAAAAAAGGAATACCCTGACCTAAAGAGATCACATCTTCAAGAAGAGAATGTTGAGATAATAAATCAATTATTGGAGGATTTCTTATATTCGACGTTCGATAAAAATTATTAACCATTATTAACGACTCATTGTTCTCATTGAAATAGTATTTAAAATATCCTGTAATGACTTAAAATCATGCAAAAGTTCATCTTTTTTATTTGGATTATAAGTTGCCACTGCTGGATGATACATGGGAACAATATATAATACGCCCTGCAATGTTTGTTTTTTAAATGTTTTCCCATGAACTTTGCTAATCTTATCTATTGGCAATCCATATTTTTCAAAAATATATTGATATGAAAAATTACCAAGAGGGACTATTATGAGTGGGTTTATTAAATCAACTTGAAGGTCAAGATAGTCGGTGCACATCTCAATTTCATTTTTATTTGGATTTCTGTTCTGAGGTGGCCTACATTTTAAAATATTTGCAATATATACTTGGTCTCTTTTTAGATTGATTGATTCAAGTAATTCATCAAGAATTTTTCCAGCCCGTCCAACAAATGGTCTTCCTTGTCGATCTTCATTAGATCCTGGGGCTTCCCCAATAAATAATATTCTTGAATCAAAAGAGCCTTCTCCAACCACTGCATTGATTCTTGTTTTTGACAAAGCACATTTCTGACAAGATTTTATTATCCCAGCTAAATCAATCATCCGTTCCTTCTTATCCATAATATCCAACATCTAAATTGTTCTTAAAAGTTTATATGTATTTATCATATATCAACTAAATAATGGAATCGATAGTGGAAAAAAATATCATTTTCATTCATTTATATCCTAATGAAAACGTCCTTGAATCTTTATGTGAATTATCAGAAAATCATAATATTCAAACAGGTTTTATCATATCAGGTATTGGACAACTGAAAAATATTACCCTTGGTTTCTTTAAGGAAAAGGATGATTATCAGGAACAAAAATTTTCAGGACCATTTGAACTTTTATCGTTATCGGGCTCAATAATAAAACAAGATAATTCTTATCTTCCACATATCCATTGTACAGTTGGAGATATAGAAAAACAAGTATTTGGAGGCCATCTTATCGATGCCACTGTTGAAATTACAAATGAGATTGTGCTATTGATAACGAATCTATCGATACAGAGAAAAAAATCAAATAAGACTGGATTAATGGAATTATCTTTTCAATCATGATTTGAGTAAAAGTATTTGTATAGCAATATTTATTACCATACAATCTTTGAGGATCAGAGATGGAGGAATGAAACGAAATGCCTGAATCATTATCAGATATCACAGAAAAAATAAAAATCTTGAAATCAGCTCGAGAAATCCTCAATAATGAATATATTCAAACTGATTTTCATAAAAAAAGAGAAGCAAACCCTGAAACTACCGTTCCTACTAAACCAGAAGATGAGGAAATTTATAAATTACTTACTGCCATCAATCAAATAGATGTATTTATCAAAAAATATCAGGATGAACAATTCTTATTAATTAGAAAACAAGATTCAGCATAAGAATTTTTAAATTATATTTCTCCTTACACCCAAGAGTGATCTGAACAAAACAATAATAGGGATAATTTCAAGTCGTCCCACCCACATATTGATAATTAACATTAATTTTTCAATCTCTGAATTGGCCATAGAAGTAATCCCTGCGGTTAATCCAACATTACCTTGAGCTGAACAAACTTCAAAAATAATATTTGATAAGTCAATTTGAGGGTTCAATACTGAGAGTAACATAACTCCAATTCCTAGTAAAATAATCCACATAAATGATATAATTGCTGCCTCATTGATTAAATCCATTGCATTTTCTTTAGATAATGGTTTATCTCCTAGTTTATGAACAAACACTCTTCGAGGTGTTGAAATAGATCGTTTTATTCTCCAACCAACTCCTTTGTATAAGAGAATTGCTCGGAATAATTTTATCCCACCTGCAGTCGATCCAGCAGCTCCACCAATAACCATAGCAAATGATAAGATTAATTTTGCAGAATCTGGCCAATTCACAATACTTTCTACTGACGCAAAACCAGTACATGTCAATGCTGAAATAAATTGAAATGCACCTGCTGAAAATTCTGAAGTAAAAGAACTATCAAATGCATAGGCATTAAAGACAGTTAATAGAAAAACACCAATAATGATAATTACTACTAATGCGCGAAACTGCGCATCAGATAAAAATTTCTTAAACCTACCATTTAACAGTGAATAATGAGATGCGAAAGCAATGGCACCAAAGATCATGAGGATAATTATTATGAATTGTCTTAACCCATCATAACCTGTTATACTATAGTTTGTAACAGAAAAACCACCGGTTGCAATACCCGTCATAGCATGGTTTATCGATTCCCAAATAAACCATTGATTTGTAGAAATATAACCAGCTATTATTAGTAATATTATACCAATTATAGTATATAAAGAGAATATCCACCAAATAGTTCTAACGGTAGACACAATTGATGGGTGGGTTTTCTGGTCTCTTGCTTCACCTTTATATAAAACATAAGAACCTGTTCCCGGTCGAGCAAGAATGGAGAGAGTTAACACAATGACACCAACACCTCCAACCCATTGAATAAAAGTTCGCCAAAATTGAAGCGTATAAGGCAATAATTCTTCATTATCTACCATCGTCAGTCCTGTGCCTGTCCAACCTGACATTGATTCAAAAAAACCAGATAAGAGGTCCATGGATGCTGTACCATATTTATCATAAGGCATCATCCAAAAGGGTATGCTACCGATAAGAGATATGACAAACCAGCCTAAAGCCGCAGTAATCATAGCTGTTTTAAATGTTGCAGGCTCTGCTCCTCTAAAAAAATAATATAAAGGAATACCTACCAGTAAATAAATTGCTGATGTGAGTAGTATAGGGAAAACGCCATCAACTAGCGCATTGCTACCATATTCACCATATGAAATAGGAACAATTAAGGTAATCAATGAGACTATTCCAACAATGATTAAAATAGCTCCGATATCTCTTAGAACTGTTTTAATATCACTCATTGATTAGCACCTCTTAGTATATTATTGCTGAAAACTTTCTTTTTACTTATACATTTACTGGTTTTTTCAAAACATTTATTTGTTCAGATAATTCATTTTCTAAATCATCCGCAATAGAACGTTTGGTAAAGACATCTGCTTTGATTGCAAGAGAAATTTTTAATGCTAACAAACGAGAAATTTTTCCCCTTAAATTTCTTGGTGCATTACAAACATAGGTATGTTGATAAATAATACCATGTTTCGGTGGCTTACCTCCTTCCTTTTTAAAACGAAATAAAGCTTTTTCAGCTCCTAACAATTGAACAGATGATGCAGGTAACATAGCTAATTTCTGCATGGAACCTGCCTGAGCAATTAATTTTGCAGTAATCATTGGTCCAACTAGAGATGCCATATTTGGTGTCAATGAATTCATTTTATCTTTAATAATTTCTTGAAAATTTATAATTTCTTGATCAATCTTCTCTTGTATGTTTTTTAATTTATCTAAAGAAGCATCCGACTGAGGAAATATTGACCAGGCAGTAATTCGTTCCATTAGAAGATTCGAAGTTTGAATCAAATCATCGATTGCATGGACTGTTTGAATTATTTGATGGTCTGGTTCTTCTAATAATTTTTTAACATTAGATATGGCATGGTCTTTGGTTATAGTTGAAAAAAAATCTTCTGTATAATCATATTTATTTGGTTCAATGATTATTGATTTGAAAAATGGATGATTAGGAATATATTTTCCAAGTGTTCTCAATCGTTTTTCTGATACAATTATATTATTATAATCTTTTATTATTACATTCTCTTCAGATAAAATTCTGTTGTTTTTTATCAATGAAAGTTTTTCAAGGATTTTCTTTTTATTATGTGGAAAAAGAATCGATTTTACTAAGATATTGTTTTCATCATAAAGAAAACAACCAAACCATTTTGTAATTAAGAACGCCATATCAATCAATAATAGGTAGAAGCATCTACCTTTAATGTTTTATTGCTAAATTATTGGTTTTATATGTAAAAATGGTTTTAAATATTATGCTTCTATACAGTTCCAAAAGGTGAATGATTTGGTTGATATTTCAATTTCATTAAAGTCTCTTCAATTACAAAATCCAACTATTCTTGCTTCAGGAATCATGGATGAAGATGCAGGCAGTATGAGCAGGATTCTTCAATCTGGAGCTGCAGCTGTTGTTACTAAATCAATCGGATTAAATTCTAAAAAGGGGCATCCAAATCCAACCTTTGTTGAATTAGATCATGGATTGCTCAATGCTATGGGACTTCCTAATCCAGGTATTGATCATTTTAAAGATGAATTAAATCAAATTAATAAAAATGAGAAAAAAATCATCGGTTCTATATTTGGTTCAAATGAACATGAATTCAAAGAGTTAGCAATAAAAATGGAACAATGTGGTGTAGATGCAATTGAACTTAATGTAAGCTGCCCTCATGCAAAAGGTTATGGATTAGAAATTGGTCAGGACCCTGAGTTAATACAGAAAATTACCAATATCGTATCAAAATATGTTAAAATACCAGTTTTTGTCAAACTATCTCCTAATGTAGATGATATTGGTCTTCTTGCAAAAGCAGCAGAAAAAGGAAATGCTTCAGGAATTGTTGCAATTAATACCGTGAAAGCAATGGCTATTGATATTGAAATTGCAAAACCAATACTAGCAAACAAAATTGGAGGATATTCAGGTAAAGCAATCAAACCAATAGGAATTCGTAATGTGTTTGAAATCTATCAAAACGTATCAATTCCCATTATTGGAGTTGGTGGAATAATGTCTGGTGCAGATGTCATTGAATACATTATGGCAGGCGCAACAGCGGTAGAAATAGGATCTGGAGTCTATTATCGAGGAGTGGATATTTTTGATAAGATCAATCAAGAACTTATCAATTGGATGGAATATCATTCCTATCATAATCTCAATGAATTAAGAGGAGTTGCACACTTATGAACAAACCGATTATTACAAAAATAGTATCAATCTCTAATGAAACATCTGATATTCGCTCAATAAAATTTACTCATCCCAGTCCAATTACCCCTGGGCAATTTTATATGATTTGGATTCCTGGTATTGATGAAATACCGATGAGTGTTTCATTTATTGAAGATGAAGTTAAGGGCATTACGTTTCGCAATGTTGGTGATGCAACAAACAACTTATTTTCTCTTAAGAGAGGCGATAAAATTGGTATAAGAGGTCCTTATGGAAATGGATTTTCATTTAAAGGTAAAAAAATTCTTATTGTTGGTGGTGGAACTGGAATTGCAATGATTACGCCCATGGTGGAACAATGTATCGAGAAAGGATTAGTAGTTGATGTAGTATTAGGTGTAAAATCAAAAGAAGAATTATTTTTTGTCGATAGGATCCAAAAAACAAATGCAACCATGCATCTATCCACTGATGATGGCTCTGAAGGATTTTGTGGTTTTGCATCTGATTGTGCTTATTCAATCATAAAACAAAAACAAATAGATATGATTTATACCTGTGGTCCAGAACTTATGATGAAGTGTCTTTTTGATATTGCAAAAAAAGAAGAAATAGCATTTGAGGCCTCATTGGAGCGATATATGAAATGTGCAGTAGGCATTTGTGGACAATGTTGCATTGGAAATGGTTTACGTGTTTGTGTGGAAGGCCCCGTTTTTTCCAGAGATATATTAGATTCCATTATTGATTTTGGAAATTTTACTCGAGATGCAACTGGAATGAAAATTAAATTATAACCAAATGGTGAATGGAAATGGGAGAATATCATACAACAATAAATATTCAAACGAAAGGTGAAAATGATATTATTGATATTACTGATACCATTCAAAGATGCGTTAAAAAATCTCATCTTGAAAATGGGATTTGCTGTATTTTTGTACCTGGTTCAACAGGAACTATTACTACCCTTGAATACGAACCAGGTTTAAAAAAGGATATACCTCTTGCCCTTGAAAAAATTGCTCCTGTTAATCAATATTATGCACATCATGAAACATGGCATGATGACAATGGAAGATCTCATGTAAAAGCTAGTCTTATGGGACCAAGTATTACTATTCCATTTCAGAATAAAAAAATAATCCATGGGACCTGGCAGCAAATTGTATTTATAGAATTAGATACAAGATCTCGGAATCGGTCAATAATTGTTCAGCTTGTAGGCGAATGATAATATAGTATTGGAAATTAAAATAATTTCCAAACAATTTGTTTCATTTCATTGCTGTTTTCAGAACTATCTATTGCCTTAATTTTAAGTTCACATCGTTTGAATACTTTATCATCCCAAGTATAAACACCAGATGAACTGTAAATTGTTTTCACCAATGCATCATTAATATAAAGTTCCATTTTTTCTACTTTTGTTTCATTATCTACTGCTGAAAAAGTAATATTAATTGAACCAATAATTAATGGTTTAAAGAATGGTATAATGGCTCTGTTATTGATATAAATTGCATTAATTGGTTTTTCTAAATCAATAAATGGCGGTTGGTTATCTTCTGAGATAACAGTTACAATTGTGGTATCATTTGCAGATTGATTCGTTCCATCATAAACAGTCAATGTGACAATATATTGTCCAATATTCAAATACTTATGATAGGGACTTTTTAATGTTGAATTGTTTCCATCACCAAAATCCCAAAACCAAGTATAATTTCCATCCCCACCATTTGCAACAGCGTTAAAATAAATATATGAATTGTTTTTTCCTCGGTATGGTCCACCCGCATCTGCTTCTAATGGCGCAAAAGTGATATTAATGTATGTATAATTTGTTTTTGTCTGATTTTCAGCATCTAATACTTTAACAAATATACTATAATTGCCTGGTTGATCCCATGAATAGTATACAATTGGTCCAGTGTCATCATCAAATATACCATTATTATCCAAATCCCATAAATAAATATACGGTGATGTTCCACCAGTAGCTTGAGCTTGAATTCTAACTTGTCGATTAACATGATCATTAATAGGCCCATTTATCGATACAATTAATTCATCAACTGATTGAGTTGCATTTATTGTTGCTGAATCTGATGCAATTAGATACTGACAACTTGGACATGCAGGTGAAGAGACGGAAATATTATTTTCCAGCATTCCCACCCCAGTAACAGTAGCATTATAAAAAATATTAAAAGAAGTATTGGGTCGTAAAAAATTGTGGATAAGATAATTTAAATTAGTCCATTGGAGACTATGGGTTGATTCATTTATGATTGGCTTTCTATAAAATGTTTCATTTTGATAAATAATATAACAACTATTATCGGAGTATGCTAAATCTGTTGGTAAAATATCTATTATAGAAAGATTATATATGGTTGTTCTTCCAATATTTGTAATAGTTGCATTGAATTGAACCTTATCACAAACATGGGAATCTATAAAATCCATCCATGGTTCCGTATCATATCTAACTTTTTTGGATACATTTATTGCCTTTGGAGTAACCGCAGTAACCGAAAATGTATCGGATTTCTCAAAAATGGTTCCAATGTTTTCTTTTGCCAATACATCAACATGGTTGTCCATGGTTCTATTTTCCATAACATCAATATCAAATTCAATATGAATATTCTCATTTGAAGAAATTATAATTTCTTGCCAAATTAATGAATGATTTATGATATCAATAATAGGTTCATTACTAACACCATTGATAGTTGCATTGCCTGAATAATTCATGCCTTCCGGTAGGAAATCAGTAATGTTGATTATTCTTAATTCAAAACTTCCATTATAAAAAATAGAAATATTTGAACGGATTTTTTCGTATTGTTCAATAGTAATTGAATGGGACCATTGATCTGATGTTGCATTCCATACCATTTTACTTACCGTAATATCTCCTTTTATGTCTACTTTGGCAGTTGCCTCAGAACTAATTTCTTGTTGATCGTACTGGGCAGTGACAGATACATCGTTTTCATATCTATCTCGAGTTAAAACCGAACAATTATATGAGATATACATCTGTTGACTTGCATTGATTTTAGAAAAATTCCATATTAAGGAATTACTGGTTTGGTTATAATATGGCTCTTTATTTTTGTTATCAGCGATAGCATTTCCCACATAATGCATGTTTTTAGGAAGGACATCATAAATAGAAACATTATATAAATCACGATTACCAGTATTTTCAACACTTAAATTAAAATACAAAACATCATCTAATGATGCAACCGTACTAGATACCCATTCATCTGAACTTTCTTGCCATATTTTTTTATTGATATCGATATCTAGTATATCATTTTGATTTTCTGTGTCATCATCATCGTTTTGAGAATCATCATCAACATCATAGCCATCATCCGTATCATCTGTATCATCGTTTTGATCTTGATCATCATTTGAATCATTATTATCTGAATCATTAGCATCATCCGTATCATTATTAGAAGAATCATCCGATGAATCATCCGATTCAGAATCAGGTTCATTTATAGTAATATATAGATTAACAGGTTCTCCAATTGTCTCATCTGATAATTGGATTATTTTATTTATACCAAATTGATCATTTGCAATGTATTCGGTATTATTAACGTAGACAACAAATGTTCCAGTCAAACCTAAAAAATCAGATACATCAATTTGATATCTTCCCTTCGAATCCGTTCCATCTATATCATACAATGAAAATGTATCAAACATAATTGTAACATTTACACCTTCAGGAGCTAAATTTTCATCTATAAAAAGAACTCCGGATATAAGATGAGATTCATCTGTTTCAGAAAAAACCATCCATACTGTTATAATAATTAATATAGTAACAACAAAAATACATAATAGAAGGATTTTCCAATGATTTTTTAATGTTGAATCTTTTAAAATATTGTCACTCTGCACCATCTTGATTCATTCCTCAAGGTCATTTTTGTTATTTTACTTATTAAACATTTATTGTACAAATGTTATCTAATTACTATAATGAAAATAAAAATGAATTAAATGAGACGAAATGATGATAATATATGCTAACATATCATTCATGTTAAAAAATGGATGAAATATCAATAATCGATGGTTACATCGATGAACCAACTAGTCTAGGTGTTCCCCCCTATATTAGTCAATATCCTCGTTATATTACCGGTGCCATTCTTGATATTAATCCCAACACGATAGTTAACTACTTCACGATTGATCAGATCCGCAATTCAAACACTATATTGACAAAAATAAATGAATCAAAAATAGTTATTATTATTGCTGGAACAACTGTTCCGGGAAAATATTTATCAAGTTATCCTAGCAGCATCAAAGAAATACTATCTATCCTTCAATATCTTAGGAAACCTATAACATGCCTCTGTGGCCCAGCTGCAAGATTTGGTTTTAATGTTGGTGGAGGAAAAAAACCAAGTGATTTACAACAAATCACTTCCTTACTTGATTTAGTCATTGATGGTGATCCAGAAATTGTGATTCACGACTTATTATATTATAATATGGATTGTTCAAAAATTAAAGCAAATAAACAAAGAAAAGAGGCAGCAGAAATAAAAAATTTTGCTGAGAAAGGTTCTTCGATAATAACACAACACCCTTATTTTCCTGATTATTTAATTGCAGAAATTGAAACATACAGAGGCTGTTCTCGTGGCATAAAAGGCGGTTGTTCGTTTTGTACGGAACCGTTTAAAGGAAAACCAGATTTTAGGAAAATTGAAGATATAACCAGGGAAATAAAAGCATTGTATCAACATGGATTAAGACATTTTAGAATCGGCAGTCAACCTTGTTTATTTTCATATATGTCAAAACAAGCGCAGGTGTCTGAATTTCCTCAACCAAATCCAAAGGCTTTGGAATCATTATTTTCTTCAATTCGATCTGTTGCACCCGGACTAAAAACATTACATATCGATAATGTAAATCCCGGAGTAGTTGCTAAATATCCAGAAGAAAGTAAAGAGATAATAAATATTATCATAGCACATCATACATCTGGTGACACCGCAGCTTTTGGGGTAGAAAGTGTCGATTCACAAGTAATAAATGATAATAATCTTAAAGCAACTGAACAGGACGTGGTTGATGCAATAAAGCTGTTTAATAACTATGGAAAAACTAGAGGATCATCAGGAATGCCGGAACTGTTACCCGGGATAAATTTTGTCTGTGGATTAAAAGGAGAAACAAAAAAAACATATAAAGAAAATTTATCATTTCTCCATCAGATTTTAAAGGAAAATTTACTGATTAGAAGAATTAACATAAGACAAGTTGTAGCATTTCCAGGTACAGATATGGAAAGAATTGGATCAAAAATAATTAAGAAAAACTATCGATTCTTTCAACAGTTTAAATTCAAAGTGAAAATGGAAATTGAACAACCTTTATTAAAACAATTAATTCCTTTTGGTACCATATTAAAAGATGTCTATTTTGAAATTCATAAAGGAAAAACCACATTTGGAAGGCAAATTGGAAGCTATCCTATTTTAGTAGGTGTTCCTGGTGTTTTTTCATTGCAAAGATTTTATGATTTATTAATTGTAGATCATGGTTTTAGATCTGTAACCGGTATTCCTTCACCGTTAGATATCAATAATTGCCCTCGTGAAACACTCGAGTCGATTCCAGGTATCGGAAAAAAAAGAGCAATAAAAATATTAATAAATCGTCCATACAAGACAAAACAAGAATTCCAAAAAGTATTAGATGATTTCACTATTAACCCAGTTATTCAATCAATTATAAAAATTTAAGGTTCCATCAAGGTAGATATCATGAAGTATGATTTAAATACATTAGAAAAAGTAATTCATTATTCTTTTAAGGATAAAGAACTATTGCAAACGGCACTGACTCATAAAACATATGCTTTTGAAGCAGATACAGCTATTGAATATAATGAGCGATTAGAGTTTCTTGGTGATAGTGTTTTAAATTTTATTATTGCAAAGAAATTATACCATACAAATCAGCATTTCACAGAGGGTGAACTGACTCGTAGAAGAGCATTACTTGTTAACAATACGTTGCTGGCAAAAAAAGCTAAAAAGTTAAAAATTGGTAATTATCTTCGCTTAGGCAAAGGTGAAAAAAATCAGAATGGAAAAACCAATCCAAAAAATTTAGCCAATGCACTTGAAGCATTGATTGGTGCCATATATATTGATTCTAATCTGGAAACAGTACAAACCTTTATTTTGGACACGTTATTAAATGAATTATAATTTTTAAAAATTTACAGTATGAATAAAAAATACACAAGAAGGAAAATAATATGAGTATATCAAAAAAATGTGATGTGTTTAAGGTTGCCTTAATTGCAATGAGACCAAAAATTGCATGTAAAGAAGAAAATGTCAATAAAATGATATCTTATATAAACAAGGAAACAGCAGACATATATATTTTTGGGGAAACAACAATTACAGGGTATAGATGTAAAGATGAACTGCGAAGTTTAGCAGAACCTATTGATGGACCTAGTATAACAGCTCTTTCAGCTGTTGCTAAAGATAAGCAAATCTATATTATCTGTGGAATTCCTTTACTCCATAAAAATTTTACAGGAGTGGTGCAAAATGTTGCCATTCTCATTCATCCAAATGGAAAAGTGGATAGCTATGAAAAATGGTATTTGCCAACATTTGGTCCTTTTGTAGAGAAATTATATTTTGATGAAGGAGAACATCTTCCAGTGTTTGATACGAAATTTGGAAAAATTGGTTTATTAATTTGTTATGATCTCTATTTTCCTGAAATACCAAAAGCATATGCCTTGCAGGGAGCTGACATCATTATTTGTCTTTCAGCATCACCCACAACCACAAAAAAATACTTTGAAACATTACTTCCCGCCAGAGCCATAGAAACAACCACGTTTTTCATATATACCAATATCGTTGGAACGCAAGAGGATCTTACATTCTGGGGTGGATGCCAAGCTTACAACCCGCTTGGAACTCAAATAATTAAAGGACCCTATCATGAAGAATCAATAGTGACAGGTACCATTGATACCTCTGAATTATTACTTGCCCGGGCAAATAGACCAACCCTTAGAGATAATCGAGCTCAAATCTATCTAGATCTCTATGATATAGCAAGACAAAAAAAATAATAAAAATGATTAATTAACAATACAATTAATCTTTTTCATTTGGAATGGTTATATCAAAAAGATGCGATGGAGCTTTTTCAATCGGATCTGAATACAGGGTATGATTTGGTTTGCTTACTCTTTTTCGGATAATGATAGTAGTATTTCCAAATTGTTTTTTTGATTCTTTTAAATACGTTCGTTTAAGAGGTACGTTTATACTTTCAATCCCTATATTAAGATCCTTTTGTTTTTTATTTAAAACATGCCTTATTTGTAGGCTTTCATATTTTTTTTTCATTGAAAATACAATAGTTCTTTTTACTCTGTTAACTTGTTTTTTATATTTTTTCAATCTCAATGAGACTTCTGACCTATTTTTTTTATTTTTTATTGGAACAAACGGTTTTGTTGTATTTTTGTTTGATTTAGATTTATTGAATTGTTTACCGAATTGTTTTAACGATGAAATATCTGTTTCGACCATGTTTTTCTTACACCATCTACATCAATAAATTAAATATTTTAATTTTCCATTCCCTCTAAGTATTAAGGAAAAATATAATGGTTTATTAGTTAAAAACAATTTTCATTTAAACAAATGCATTAATGATTGATAGCAAGATAGTAGTGCATTAAAAAACATCAATTGTTGAGGGTATCAAATTTCGTTGACTTAAAAGCCGAGCCTGATATGGTTTATATTGTATTACAATATCTGCCTTTTCATTTTGAACATCCCATGGTTTTATAATCAATAAATCTCCAGAGCGTAATCTCTTTATTCGTTTTCTTTTACTACCGGGAATTCTTGCCAATCGTGAAACACCATCCTCACATACAACATTCATCCTTGATCCACCTAGAAGTTTATCAACAACTGCGAACATCTCGTTTTTATCTCTTCTAGGTAATGGTATACGTACATTTTCTGGTGGAGTTGCTTCTGTCATATTCTATCACTGAGGAACATTTGGATAATTAAAAAAATAAGATATTTACTATCCTATTATTTATAATAGGCAAATGTTAGTGGATTATTAATAGTTATCTTATATAAAACATTTGTGAAAATAAAAAATAACCCATAAATGTGAAAGAATAAAGGATAATTAGTGGAAATAATCATAAAATGCCAAATTATTAAGAAATGTAGCATATCCAAAATCATAATAAAAATTAATAAATTATTTAATAATAAAATATTAAATAAAATGATTCAAAAGTATTTTTTCATTTACACAAAATGTTTTTATATGGCGAAAAAATTGTTGGTAGTATACGATAAGTATTGTAAAATCCAAGAAGGTTTACGAAGGTGGTGAGGATGAGATTAAAAAAATCTCCCTTTCTTGGACTCTACAATACCACATAATATTATTGCAGAGACAGTTAATAAAATTTTTGTATAATTATTAAAATAATTGAAAAAAAATAAGAAAAAAAGAGTGATAAAAATAAGATTAGCTATATCCACCAGGTAAAAGACTGGGATCGCCAAGCAGTGCCCATTGTTGAACCATTTGCCTATCTGAACCATCTTCATTTATATCAAATTCATTGACATAATCAGTGATTGCAGCACCCTGAGCCCATCCAATATTGTATTTTCCTTCTTGACCATAGTGCTTGAAGAACCTGGGAAACAACCATCCATCAAGACCTTCTAAATATCCATAATCCCATATACCCATGCCAAGACCTGTGTTTCCAAATGTTGCTATAGCACCACCATTTTCTTTGATGGTAAGCCACCAACTAAAACAGTTTGGAACCCAGTCCATGTATGCATATTTATAGGGTGGACCAAAGAAATATCCTTTAATTCCAACTTCTTTTATGCCCGTTATGATATTTGCAAGGGTAACATTGAATTGGCTATTATGACAACCACCTATAAGAACAACTGGTTGTTTTTCACCATTTGTAAGTGTTGGGTTTTTTTTTGGGTAATTGAAAATATCATACATTGCCATTATGATGATTTTTTCTTCTTTATGCTCATCATAAGGTGGAAATGTTACCAGACTAGCTGGATTTGCATGACCAGCCATGTGAATAAAACCACATCCTTGGCTAAAAGCATCTGATACATCATCTCTTCCAGTTAATGTTCCAATTGATGCCCATAATTTTTCGAAAGTGAAACCTTCCATAAAGGTTGATGATAATTCAGTATCAATCTCTGCTTCAAAAGCAATGGGTGATTCTGGATAAGTATCACCTCCGATTAAAAGCATTTTCTTAAACCATGATGGATCTCGAGGACTTGCTTCATAAGTGATTATTTTATCGACTATGATATCTACTTCGGATGTATCTCTACATGCAAGACGTCCAACATATACATCAGGTGCACCATCAATAATATCTTTTCTATTAACAAAATTTGACCATTCACCGATAATTCCATTTTGATTAGAATCCCAATCCTCAAAGACTGTTTGGTTGTTTTCATATTTATATAGGTCAGCATAATATAAATCAGAAAGATAGGTTTCTGAATCAGAATTTCCATATCTGACTGGAAGATACCAATTATGAGATTGTCCTTTATGACCTCCTACAAGTATTACATAGGTAATACCCCAGGTTTCTTTTGCCTGTTTTATATACAACTTTATTGTTTCTTGATCATCTCTTCCATTGGTATTTCCTGAGTAAATCTCATCAAGAGTGACCAAAACTGTTTTCACTCCCACATCATTTTTATGTTGGACCAATGACTGTAAATTTGAGGAAAATTCTGCAGGAGTAATGATAAGTAAATCGTAATCATCTGCAGCTTCCTGGGTTTGCATTGGTTTTTGATATGTCAATGAAATATCAAAATCATTTGACGCTTTCAGCTGCTGTTCCACTGGATTATATTGTACTGGATAACAGTGTACATTTACATATATAACAGATGATTTTTCATATAATCCTACTTTAATATCATAATCAAACGTTTTCATTGGATAATAGTTATCAACAAAATAAATCTCCTCAGAAGGATCCATAAAACCATTTTCTCCAGATCCATCGATAACTGGTCTAGGTGCCGGCTGAATAATACCATCAATAGGTATTATTTCTCTATCACCTAATATAAGATCAATATCAATGTTTTTTGAATTTATAGGTAAAATAAAAGTTTTAGTAACAATTGGCAATGTCGGCTCACTTGGATTCATCGTATATGATGTTGCGGTATCAGTTCTAACAGAAATATAATCCAATGTATCTGTAATTTGAAGCGGCTGCATTACTACATTTTTATGTTCAATTTGTTCTACATAAGTTTTTTCTGATCCAACTGAAAAAACAATAAAAGCGTTTACAATAAAGAGACCTACAATTAGAATAGCAATTATTTTTTTCATGATTTATGCCCCTATGAATATACAAATACTATTATCTATTATAAAGTTTATTATAAAAATTTTAAAAAATATTAATATTTAATATAAATTTATATTATTAAAAATTATAATTTATTTCTTTTTTATTTCTTTTGCAGGGATGCCTGCATATATACAGTCTTTTTTTAATATCTGATCTTGAGGCACTAATGCACCTGCTGCAACAATCACATTATCCTCAATAGTAACTCCCGGCATGATTATTGCACCCGCACCAATGACGCAATTACTTCCAATAGCAACTTTTTTAATAGTAATGGTACCTTTTTCAACATTATGAATATGAGCATAAATGATGGCATATTCACCCATAGTTGTATTTGCACCAAATGAGGTAACACAAGGATCCTTGATAACTCCCCCTACTAAAGAATTAGGACCAATTTTCATTCCCACCAGTTTCAAATACGTATATTTAATAAAACCTAAAGGAAATATTTCAAGAATTTTTCTTCCTGGAGTATACAAGGAACAAACCAAGACCCATTTAAATGCATTTTTATTTTTCAATTCATATGGATATGTTCCAGGTTCATATTTGATATTAAAAATAGAGATGAAAAGACCAGAAATAAGATATTGAGAAACGAGTAAAATGGTGATAACAAAATAGATGATTACTGGAAGTAATATCCAATGAAAAATGAGATGAGGATTAAAAATATAATAAATACCATAGATAAAAAGAATAGTTGGAATGAATCCAATTGTACCAACAATAAGGATTAATAGTTGGATGAAAATAATGCGAAATAATGATTTTTGCTGTTTAGCATCATCTGCATTCATACGCTGAAAAAATAGATAACTAGTATTTAATTCTGCGGTTTTTCACCAACAATAAGAAATCTCCAATCATTTTTTTTATATTCTTTATGAATTACCATTAACCCATATTTTTGTAAGATTTTCTCTAATTCATCTGAGGTAAAACAAGATTGATAGGCATCAATATGGTATTTTATGACATCTTTAGGAGCTTTTTTAAGAGTCATTGAAAACTGGATCGTTTTTAATTTCCAATACGGTATTGATTTATTTAATGCTTCAAAAATAATTCTTCCCCCTGGTTTCAATATTCTAATTATTTCCTGAAAAGCATCATCCAGTTTTATCCAATAAGGAATACTATATCTACTAACAATTAAATCAACTCTTGCTGATTTTATTGGTACATATTGCACCCTTCCTTGGATAAAATTATATTTTTGATAATCTAGATGGTCAATCGATTGTAACATATCTTTAGAAGGTTCTAATCCAATAATAGTAGATAAAGGAAATTCTTGATCAAGCATAACAGTCAGAATGCCCGGGCCGGAACCAAGATCAAGGATGATCGAACCAGTCTTATTCTTTAGAAATTGAGAACAAGTCTTTGTTAGTGATTCATATAATAATTTATATTCATGCATATATTCTGAAAAATTAACAGTAAGGTCTTTTGATAATGCATCATTTGAAAGCATCAAGCAGTAAGATATCATATCATCATTAATAACATTAAGGAAAATGCCAATATCACTAAAAAATCATTTTTAAAATAATAATGTGTTATTCTAGATGAAATGGTATCAATTAACAGAAAAGATTATGAATGTATTTTCTATGTCAGAAAACAAAAAAAAATAATGCGGATGTGATCTAGAGGCTATGAGGTAATTTCGAAAGCCTTGTTTTCCATCAAATTTTTCAACGATATTTTCCACGAACTAATTAAAACCCTTCTTTTTTCTTTTTATTAAATTGATTGTGTGATTTATGAAAATTAAAAATAATCAGAGAATTATCCAAACAATAATAAATGAAAAAGAAATAGATGAAAATTTAATCATCATTTCATAAATAATTCATGATATTTAGATACGAAAGAATAAAATATATATTGATATCATAAAAATTTGTTTGAACAGAAAAACAGAAATGCTGAATATTGATAATAATTATTACATAAAAGATTTTGAATAAATATAATTAATCTGGTGTTTTTCATACTGGCATTTGACATGTCCTCGATTGGGATTTTGTTGATTAATTTACCGGTATTTTATTTGTTACTTTTCCTATTAGAAAGTAAATTCAATTTAATAATCGATTTCAGAAAACAAGGTTAATTGTCTTGGTTATGTAAATATGATTTATATGTATCAAATCCCAGCAAGCTGTATATTAAATAGTGTTTATTAAACTTTTTTTGTAGCTGATAATGCAAGTTGAATTTTATTTTAATTACAGCATGGACAGCAAGTCGGAATGACATTACAATTACATCCAATATTATTATAAACTTCAAAGACCATTGTAAGAAATGCTGTTTTTGCAATACTTGTAAATGCTTCATGTACTGAAACAATGATTTGATCATGAGTTATAGGGTACTCGATGCAAGGATGGTTTGTATTTAAAAGTCCAATTATTGCTTGTTTTAATAATTCAGCATAGAATATTTTTACAATCAAAGGGATACTACTATCCAAATTATTTTCAAGGATATTACTTAAATTCATGGTCTCAAGTTCAGTATAATATGGTAAATTGAAATATTCTCCAACAAAATCATCTGGCTCAATCAATGAAGGCCATGCATCTTTATTATTCAACCAATATGAAAGATTGCAAGACATATAGGTAAGTGGTAGTTCAATAAAGGTATTTTGCACTGGTGGGTAATCATTTGGTAAATCTGCTTTAGGGTCAAGATAAACAAGTATTGCAACTTTATCACCAATAGTTGGAGTAAATCCAATGCTTTCTTGTGCTGCTTTTTCAAGTAATGTCTTTGATGAAGTAGTTGATGGTTCTATACCATTGATATATGCCCAAATAGCTTCTTGAATTTCTTGTTTGTTGAGGTCTTCTTTAGCATTGATCACATAATTAATCATTGACCAATTAATGTTCTTGAATACCTCAGGCATATTAGGATCATAACTATGACATAATTTTACTGGATGCCATTGCTCCCGGGTCATATGTACTTCTTTTTCAAAACACCAGCCATTATAAATTCCATTGCTAATTTGATATCCAACCGAAATATTCGTGAGATTAATGGAGAAATAACTATTGGTTCCATTCGTTACATTCATGTATATCTGATGATTAGGTACATTCACATTAGGATACCAAGCAAGT
>CAZWQV010000030.1:0-25072 GCA_964636235.1 uncultured Thermoplasmatales archaeon | reverse complement strand
ATAACAATAAATTCTAAAAAATAGGCAAATGTCCAGTATGAAAAATTAAGATCATCATAGGGTGATCTTTTCCTCCAATAAAAAATAAGTATATTTGATTAGAAGCTTAAAGTTTTCTAAAATATTAAGTAATTTTAGGAATTAAAATATTAAAAAACTGATACGCATTTTTTCAATGAAACAGCATTTAATTAATAGGCGGTATTCTCAATAAAATTTCATAGAATGAAACCTTGTTTTAATCATATATAACATGCAATTTAACTTAAAATCCCATATTTGCATATATTAAAAAGAAATAAATACTATAATATGTTATTCACTTTTCTCCTAAAAAGGAAAATTGTAAGAATGTATAGAGAAGAAAGAGAAATGCATAAGGTAACTTGTGCAGAGTGTGGAAAAGAAACGGAAGTTCCGTTTAAACCCGATGGCACTCGACCAGTTTATTGCCGGGATTGCTATCGAAAACGTAAACCAAGAAGATTTTAGATTTATTTTCAGGTTCAATTGCTCAAAAATGAGTTTAAAATCATTTTTTATTTTTTTTATTTAACGAGAAATATTGTTTTGTTTGTTTCATAATAAAGGTTTGAATTTTTTTAGAAAATATTATAAATTATTTAAAAATAGTAATTGTAAATAATTAAATAAGGTGAGGAGAAATGGTAAAACTAGGCGAAGTAAAAATAAATATTGCAACGGCTATTGCAGCAGCTTTTGGCTTTGTGATTGCATTACTATGGAGAGACATAATCATTGGTTTACTCAAACTTGGAGGATTATGGAAAGATGGTGGGTTTGATGATATGACCGGTGCAATAGTTGGAATTGTGGTTGCCATCATAATTACCGTTATCTGTGTGTTTGGTATAATGTACATATCAAAATGGGGTGGCCTTGAGAAAAAATAATTCTCTTTTTTTTCTTTTTTATTGAATTATTTAACTATCATTCTTTCTATTGTTTTTCTTTTTTTTATTATTTATAATAACTCGCGGAATTTGATCTGGAAGACGTACTAATAATTCATAATTAACCAGATTCATTTGTTCAGAAAAAGAAGCAACAGTAATCTCATTTTTTCCTTGTTTACCGATTAAAACGACTTCATCCCATTTCCTAACATTCGGAATTCGAGTAATGTCAACAATCATAATACTCATGTTAACCATTCCCAATATGGGTGCAATTTTACCATGAACAAGTACATAACCAACATTACTCAGACTTCTTCGATATCCATGAAAATAACCAACTGGTATGGTTGCAATTCTAGTTTCATGACTTGCTTGATATGATATTCCATATCCTATAAACTCACCCGTTTCAACTTTTTTAACTCCCATTATTTTACTTTTCCAGGACAAAATTCGTTTTAATGGGTTTTTCTTATACATTGCATTATCTGTTAATAGGCGATGGATTTTGGTTTCTTGACTTGGCCAAAACCCATATTGAGCAATGCCAATGCGAACCATGTTAAATCGAGTTTCGGGATACAGCAAGGCTGCAGCAGAACAAGCAGTATGATAATATATGGGTGTTATGCCTTTGGATTTCAACCAATCAATACTTTTATTAAATTTTTCAATTTGCTTATGAACCCTAATATAATTTGCAATACTTTCTGCACCCGCAAAATGAGTACAGATACCTTCTAAATCTAAAAATTCATTATATTTTTGAATCAGTTCAGTTGCTAAAGATAAATTATGTTCTTCAACACCGGTTCTATGTAGACCTGTTTCAATTTCCATATGGATTTTTGCTTTCTTCCTAAGTTTTTTTGCGGTATGAATGGTTTGTTTTAAAGAGTCCAGATCGCTAACAAAAAAAGAAACATCATTTTGTATTACCCATTCAAGTTCATGAGGTTCAATACCGCCTAGAATCATTAACTTGGTGTTTTTTTGTTTCACTGAAAATGCTTGACGTGCTTCATGAATATCAAATACTGCAAAATAATCAATACAGCATTTTTCAGCCATAGGAACATAGGTGCTAATTCCATGACCATATGCATTGCCTTTGATTACAGAAACAAATTTTACATCTGAGCCACATACTTTATTCAGATAGGAAATATTTTTTTTTAAGGCCTTTTGATCCAATTCAATAACAGATGTGTATTTCATGATTTTTCACCCGAACATGCCTTCATGGTTTCTTTGATTATTTGTTTATATAATGAGATTCCAATAGGAATTAATTCATCAGGGAAATCATACAATGGATGATGTAATGGCCTCTGCATCTCACCTGATCCAATCCCAAAAAATGCACCAGGATATGATTGAAGATAATATGAAAAATCTTCTGTCCAAGAAAAAGGTTTTGATGCCCATATAACTGGTAATTTTTCTTTTTCAGCAGACCTGCATATTATATCAACACAATCCGAGTTATTTCGGATAGCTGGAAATACTTCAACCCATTCATATTGAAAAGATATAGGATAGTTATTGGAAATTTTTGTAATGGATTTTATTGATTCATTCGTCATCTTGTTTAACATTGTTTGATCCGGAGAACGAAATGTTGCCATAATTTTAGCATATCCTGGACTGGTACCAAATGCTCTTTCCCCTAAATTAACATGGATAATAGTTAAAAATGTGCCATTTTCTTTTTGTTTATATGAGGTAGATATTGTTTCTAAGGTTTGCATTATTTCGATCATTGCCTGCATTGGGTTAATTCCTTGTTCTGGATGACCAGCATGACTTGTTTTTCCTTGTAATGTAATGATTAAACCTTGTGATGCCGATGCAAAAACATTCTTTTTTACAATGATTGATCCTTGTTTGTATCCTGGCAGATTATGCAATCCAAAAATATAACTGGGATTATACTTTTTTAAAAATCCTTGTATCATGATTTCATGTGCGCCATGTGCGTTTTCTTCTGCAGGTTGAAATAATAACAATAACCTGCCGTTAAATTCTTCTTTATGATTTGATACATAAGCAGCCAGGCCAATAAGCATGGTCATATGGCCATCGTGACCGCAACTATGACTATATCCATCATGTTTGCTTTTGTAAGAAAAGGTATTTTCTTCTGTGATTGGTAACCCATCTAATTCAGCTCGAAATACAATAGTAGGACCAGGTTTTTTTGTATCAAAAACCACGATTATCCCTGTACCATTTAGATTGATGTGTAATTCATCCGGTTGATATGATTTTAATATAGATATGATTGTTGACGATGTTTTGTATTCATTGTCAGCATTTTCTGGTATTTGATGAAGCATTCTTCTTAGATTCATAAGTGATTCTTGCTGGTTCATATTGCATCGATTAATATTTTTTTGAAAAAGTATCCATCTTAAATGATTTTTTTAGAAATATATTTTGAATTCATTAGTTGTGCAACTGCCATATAATTCGGTTGAAATGCTAAGGTTTTTCCGGTTGCATATCCTTTAGTATTATTTCCAATACTATAAACTGTTAAATCCGATGTTGTACCAAGAAAACCAACCTTTTTATCCTTTGGTTTCAAATAATTATTATCAACATCCACCACACCATAGTCAACTAAAGCCTTGTATTCTCTTTCAATTGAGTCATTGTCCGTTTGGGCTAGTTCAGCATGACCTACATTTCCCTCACCAATTATTCCATCAGGGACGGTTTCCTTCTTTTCCATTTCAACAATATTAGCGTGAAATTCAAAGGCATTGGTGGATAATCTATCAAATTTTTTATTTGTCAATGGGGTCGTTCCAAGAAAAATTGCTTCACCTATCCTGAGATGATTTACTTTTTCAGGAATCTTTCCTTTAGCAAGTAGAGGTAATGTAATTGAGCTTCCACCAGATACTAGATCAATATTTTTATTAAATCTCATTTCTATTAATTGTTCATAAAGACTTAATTGTATTAATTTATCATATGTCGGTTCAATCCCAAACATACATCCTAAATTTGTCCCCAGTCCAATTACTTCTATGTTGGATAGATCAAATACTTTTTCATAGAAATCTAGGAATTTCTCTCTCACAACTCCTTCCCTAAGCTCCCCCATTTCTATCATAATAATAATTTTATGAATTTTATCATGTTTTTTTGCTTCATTATTTAATAATAATATAGTTGAATATTCCGTGTTCAACGAAATATCTGCATATTTTACCACACTTGTAATATATGATTTTGCAGGTGGTTTTAGATACATTGTAATAATTTTTTTATCAATACCCTTAATGATTTTTAAATTCGTGACCCTGGAATCACCAATTGAATGTGTTCCCATTATTGCATCTGATTTCATGATTTCTTCAAGTGTTTTTTTATGACCGCCTAGTACCTTTGTCACCAAAGTCCATTCCTTATTTTTCTTGCTCATCAGCTCATTAATTTTTTGGATATTTTGAATGATTCTTTTTGGATAAATATTAAGTGAGGCCATTATTATGCATCCTTGTTTTTACATCTCATTTCCATATATTTTGATGTAAAACCGGTATGTTTATAGAGATGTACTGCAGGGTTTTCATATTCAACATGAAGAGCAATATCACCATCACATACTTCCTTTACCTTTGTAATCATTTTTTTTCCAATTCCTTTTCCCCGATGATCTTTATGAGTTGCAATATAAACAAGAATATGTTGTGGGATATAACCTGACATTCCAGTATCATTTATTACCACCCCTCCAACGATTTTTCCTTTTTCAACTGCCATTAAAACAAATCCTCCTTTTCCTTCTTCATCTGAAAAAGCGTAATTTATAGCTTTATTTATATCCTTAATTTTATCCCCATATTCTTCTAAATGCGCATATAAAAAGTTAATAAATGCATCTTTAGGAAACTCTTTGGGGAAATCTTTTTCCTGTTCTATTTTAAGTATTTCAATCATTGCTGTTTATCCTCTTAAAATGATATTAAAAAAATGAAAAGCTAAAATATTTCTGCAATTCTATGTTCTTTTCTTCTAATTAGACTAATCATCTTAATCATTACTCATAAAATGAATATCATCATCTTACTTAATATTTTTTAATAACTTAAATAAATAAAAACATCAATTATTTAATCTAAAATTTATTTTATTTATTTTAAATAAACAAAATAAAAACATTTATATACCATCACCCATCAGTATAATATGGTGAATATTTATTATTAGAATATTTACTGTTATAATATCTAGAATCATGTAAAAAAATTATTAATATTATTTTAATAATGGGGAAAAATATGTCAGATGATAGGAGAATATATTATTCATTTCACGATATTCCTGCTAGTTATAAAACATCCAATTCGTTTAATCGAACAAATAGGGGTTTTCGATTTGGAAGTCAAGAACTATTACAGATTTTTATTGCTATTGCAGTTCTAACTATCGCATTTTCTTTTGCCTTTGCACCTAAGCCACCATTGAGTCATCTTTCAAATGTTCTTTCATGGATTCCAGTTTCATTTTTAGCGATTATAACTGCATTTTTTTGCCATGAATTAGCCCATAAATATATGGGATTAAAATACGGGTTTCATTCTGAATTTCGGATGTATCCGACTGGATTATTAATCGGACTTTTCTTAGGGATATTCACTGGTTTTGTTTTTGCAGCACCAGGTGCCGTTCAAATATTCGGCATGCCAAATAGAGAACAAACCGGAAAAATATCACTAGCCGGACCATTAACTAATATAATAGTAGCGCTAATATTTATTGGAATCTTTTTAGTATCTTCAGGGATGATAGAAAATATAGCATTTATTATTGCTTTCATAAATTCATTTCTTGCTATATTCAATTTAATTCCGTTTGGGGTTCTTGATGGAGCAAAAATAATGCATTGGAGAGCAGATATCTGGGTTTTATTATTAATTATTGCAGGAAGTATATTCATCTTCTTATACTGATTTTAAATCCTTGATGGTTTTTGTTTTGACATAATGATTTGAAATGGTTCTGTCCAATTGCTCCAATCTCCATAAACATCCTGAACCCGCGCTGTAATATTGAACGAATCTGATGTCTCCCATATGTGAAAAAATTCTAATTTTGTACCATTTTGCCGTGGCTTTAAGCACCATCTTCCACCCCCCTTTGAATTTCTTCATCACCCCAATTAATTTCAAGGGTGAGCGACATATCACCATAATCTGGATCGGATAGTAAGAATGAATAAATAATAACGATTATGAATTGAACCAGATATTGGCCCATCTATTAACGGAGGATTGGGTGAGTTATTTTCAATCCGGGAATTTTCAATAATCGAGTATTTCAATTTGTGCAAATTTGCTTTTTCCTTTTCTAGTTCCATTCCTACATTTGTATTTAGAATAAGGACAAAAAAACCGACCATAAGATAAACTACTATTTTTTCCATAATATACTCTCTTAATTCAGATATAATTTTCTGAAATAAAAAATGTGTTATAAAATTTATTATTTTATGTAAATTATAATAAATATATTTAGAAAAAATAAGAAATAAAGTAAAAATTGCTTATTTTATTTTTACTTTCTTTGCTTTAATCTTTTGTTTTGGTTCCATTTTAGGCAATATAACAGATAATACTCCGTGATCCAATTCGGCTTCAACGGCATCTGTTTTTATCTCTTCAGGAAGTTCAATTGCTCTATGAAAACTAACGCTACTGCGCTCTCTTCGAAGCCAATTCTTCCCTTTATCTTCCGTATCTTCGTTATATTCAGCCGATAATTCAATACTATTTGGAGTAACTTCTATGTTAATATCGTCTTTTTTATAACCTGGAATTTCGATGTTTAATTCATATTTATCACCATGATCTGCAACATCTAATAATGGCATCTGAGATTCACGTATTGGAGATAATATGCTAGTTTCAGACCATGGCCAAAAAAGATTGTCAAATCCCGATCTAAATGCATCAAACATTTGATCCATTTCATTCCAAAGATCATAAGGTCTTTTTGTAGATAGATTCGTATTGCTTTCATATGGCGTTATTGCCTTTTCGTTATCTTTTTTTCTTATCTTAACCATATTTCTTACACCTCACTAAACTTTTTGTTTATTATTTATTTACAATTATAATGTATAATAACTAATATTAATACTTTTCTATTTTTGTTTATTTAAAGCTGACAGATTAATATTAATTTTAGAAACGTTTAAATAATTGTAAGTTCTAATATATTATTGTTGAAACATGTCAAAACAGGTCGTGATACGAAAAATAAGGCTACCCGCTCAAGGAAATATTGATGATGATATTGATTTCATTTGCAGATCATTTGGGTATTTTTCCGAAAGAGATAAACAAGAATCAGCAGGAAAAATATTTCGCATTCTGGTAAAGGACGCTTGCGGAGAATCAGAAGGAATTACAAGTGATGAACTGGCAAACGAATTAAGTCTATCCAGAGGTGCAATTGTTTATCATCTAAACAGTTTCATAGATTGCGGCCTAATCATAAAAGAAAGAAATCGATATCGTTTGCGTTCACCAAGTTTGCAGAGAAGTCTTGAGGAAATAAAAGAAGATATGGACCGAGTAATGAAAAAAATGTTTAAAATTGCAATGGAAATAGACAAAAATTTAGGAAATTATTATAGATAAATAATAGAGGTGAAATGATAAATGAATCCATTTGATAATTGGTATAATAGAAGAAGAAATCCATTTGATTCCTTTAATTTTGATGATCAATTTTATGAAATATTCAAAGAAATGGAACGAATGATGGAAAGAACGTTTAAAGATTTTGATTCAAACATGATAGAGCCTGGCAAACCATTTGTATACGGCTATAATATTCATGTGGGATCCGATGGAAAACCAGAAATTCAAGAATTTGGAAGCAAACCAACAAAACAAATAGATGGATCTTCTGAACCTATGGTCAAACGCGAACCATTGACAGACATGATCGAAGGAAAAACAGACGTGTCAGTAACTGTTGAAATACCAGGTGTAGAAAAAGATCAAATTGATCTTAGAGTTTATGATAATTCTCTGGATATTAAAGTAAATGATCCAAATAGAAATTATCATCGAAATATTGATCTACCATGCGACGTCCAAGTTAAAACAACAAAAGCAACTTATAAAAATGGAATTCTTGACATCCAAATTAAGAAGAAAAAACGATTATCAAATGATAATGGTCAACGAATTTCAATTGACTAATTTTTAAGTATATTTTTTATTTTTATTTTTTAATTTTATTACAGAAAATTGTTACAACGATACGTATATATATGATTAATTATCTTAAGAAATTAGGGGTAAACACTATGAAAAAGCTAAAAATTTCAAAAATTTTTATATTTTTTATATTTTTAACACTAATGTCATCAACATTTGTAAACGGAAGTAATTTAATTATAAATTCCAAAGAAAAAAATATTTCTTATGAAATTACAGAACCACCACTACCAGGTTGTATGAATACGGCTGAACTTGAATTGGATTTCAAAGATTACCAAACACCAATATTACAACTCATTAAGCCCGAACCAACCTTATATGATCAAAATATTGGACTTCTTATCGATTCAATTTCAGAAGAACAATACCTTGACTATTTAGAAGGGCTTGTTTCATACGGGCCACGAGTAACAACCACAAATGCCTGTTATGATGCTGGCGAATATATTTACAACCAATTCCTTGAAATGGGCATAGATGCAAGAATACAAGAATGGTCAGGTAACAATTACTATGGAACCAATATTGAAGGAACTATTCAAGGAATAGATGAAGACAGTGATGAAATATTTATTATTTGTGCTCATTATGATTCAGTACCTGACAGCCCCGGTGCTGACGATGACGGATCAGGAGTTGCAGCAGTATTAACAGCAGCATCCATCATGAGTCAATTTTCATTTAATAACACGATAAAATTTGTTGCATTTTCAGGTGAAGAACAAGGCCTCTATGGTAGTTATTACTATGTTGATGAAGCACTTCAAAATAATGATAACATAGTAGCAGTCCTCAATGCAGATATGATTGGGTTTGCAGAATCAGAGGAGGACGAAAGTTATGTTCATATCTATGAAGATGATAATTCAGCTTGGTTAGCAGAATATGCAGTTGATGTTAGCCAAGAATATGCTGATAATGTTGATTTAGAAGTGTATCGAGCAGGTTATAGCTGGGGAAGTGATCATTATCGCTTTTGGCAAGGTGGATACAATGCGATTTTCTATGCTGAACATAACTTTAATGATTATTATCATTCATCAAATGATCTAATTGAACATATGAATATTCCCTATGCAGTGAAAATTTCAAAATTGATGATTGCCACATTGGCTGAATTATCTGAAATGACTGGTTCTAATCCTCCTTTAAAACCAGCTATTCCTCAGGGACCTTCAACTGGAAAACCAGGAGAAGAATATACCTATTCTGCAGTAGCAGACGATCCTGATGGTAATGATATTTACTATCAATTTGATTGGGGCAATGGTAATGTCACAGATTGGCTAGGACCTTATGCATCCGGCACTGAGATACAGACAACCTATACCTGGTCAGAAGAAGGAGAATATAATATAAGAGTAAAAGCAAAAGATGACGGAGGTCTTGAGAGCCAATGGTCTGATCCTCTTCTGGTAAGTATGCCGAAAGGAAAGTTTCAAGATGCGCCATTTATTTCATTTTTATTAAAACATTCATATCTTTCTAAATTTATTTTTCTTTTTCATTTTTAATTTTTATTAATTACTATGCTTCTTTCATTAATTAAAAGAGGATCGTTAAAATAATGGAGGGAGGGGGTGCAGATTTGGGAGGGAATAAAGAAAGCGAAGGGATGGGATGTTATATTCACTTAAAAAAAATATTAACCTGCACCTATATAACAATTGTTAACTCTACTATAAATATTCTTCGTTTCATACTTATTTTTTTGTATAAAAAATAGAAAAACATAGGATTATAATTGCTTTTTTGCTTTAATAGTATAAGTCCATTTATTTTTTCCAAGAAAGGTAATATGCGGATCAATAAAACCAGCCATTTCTATGTTTACCATACAATTCTGGTAAGAGATATGAAATGTCTTGCCACATGCCAATTCTTCAAATAATGTATAAACCGTATTTAAAAAGTTCATGGGATAATATAGATCCATAATAAAAATTACGCCGTTGTTTTTTAAAATTCGATAAAGTTCATTAAAAAGTAATTGGTGATTGCTCCTATCAATATGGTGAAGGACATTAATTAATAATATCGTAGATATCGAATCATCATTAAAAGGAAGAGAAAGTGCATCAGCCTGTATTTTACATTCAGTATTTGATTTAATCCGAAGCAGCATTTTTTTTGAAATATCAACAACCATACCTATTTTGATCTGTTTGGAAATTTTACTTAATATAAATCCTGTCCCACCCCCAATATCTACCAGAATATCTGATTCTTTCAATGATAATTGATTAGTTATTTGCTGTAGTGCTGTCTGATAATCTTTTATAATATATTTTTCAAAAAAATCATAAAAAAAAGTAATTGGGAAACGTGAAAAATTTGTCATATAATTCACCTATTAGTTGCAAATTCTTAAATTTTATTACTGATATCGTGTTTTGATGTTACTTTTTTATTTATTGATCATATGAAAATTATTAAAAAAATATGTTATTTTTTCTAAATTTTTACACAAAAGCTTTAAATAATGGTATATATAAAGGTTTGATACTGTTTGTTGATACAGTAATAAAAGGTGAAATGAGCTATGGCAGATGAAACAACTGATGAAAACATTATATATATAGGAAATAAACCACCAATGAGCTATGTCCTTGCAGTAGTAACAGAATTCAAAAAGGACGACACTGATGAAGTCATCATCAAAGCCCGAGGAAGAGCAATAAGTAGAGCAGTAGATACAGCCGAAATTGTCAGAAATCGATTTGTTACGGATGCGGTAGTTAATGAAATCATTATTGGAACCGAAAGCGTAACAAACGATGAGGGAAGGACACATAATGTTTCTTCAATTGAGATTCGATTGAAGATAAAGTAAAATCTCAATGATTTATCATAAATTGGCAATATACATTGCCCATAATTAATTTTTTTACTCTTTTTTATAATTATAATATTCCTATATATTATTAGAAACATTTTAATATATAAATAAAATTATTATATAATATAGGTACAACCATGACCTCTAGTTACGAAGATCATAAAGATAAACGTATTCGTGAAATCCATCAGCGTTTATTACAATTCATGAGCAAAAAAAAATAGAAAGTATACAATTGAAATGAACTAAATATGTTAACCAAGAATATACTATAATAATTGATGCGAAAATAATAGAAAAATATAATCTTTTATAAAATTATACAAACTCTCTATAGATATCAACACATCTTTTAGCAACCTGATCCCAGGTGAAAAATTCATATACCCTCTTTCGACTATTATCTCCAATCCATTTCCAAGAATCAGGCTCATCAAGAAGAAGCGTCACACCCCACGCAATATCATTAGGATCATTAGGATTTATATGAACACCGCATTGTTGATCACCCTCTGAGATAATTTGCTCTCTCATACCTGTTATCCCACGAGCACCAACAACAACTGGTTTTCCCATTGACATTGCCTCAGTGCAAACAATACCAAAAGGTTCATACAACGAAGGAAGAACCACAATGTCACTAGCAGCATAATGTAAAATCCGTTCTTCTTCAGGCACGAATTCTGTTCTGAAAATAACATTTTGTTCTAAATGAAGAAACTTAACAGCATCCATCATTTCCTGTTCTAAATCACCTACACCAAGGACAACTAATTTAACATTAGGATGATTTTCAACAATGGTTGGCATCGCTTGAATTAATTGTCTGATTCCTTTCACAGTAACTAATCTTCCAATAAAAAATAAAAAAACCTCATTATCCTGTATACCATATCGTTGTCGTAACGCTTTTATTTGCTCTTTTGAAATTCGATCCATACTATATTTCTCTGGATCGATACCATTCCAGCAAACTCTAATTTTTTCTCTAGGATAACCTAGTTGTTCAAGTTCTAATTTCATGGCATATGAAACGGTAATAACTGCATCAGCAATTTCCGCACCTTGCCGCTCTATATGCTGTATTGTCGGTGAACCATATCCAAGAGATCGACCTTGTTCTGTTGAGTGGACATGGAATATTAATGGATTTGATAGAGCTCTTTTTGCCATCATTCCTCCAAGAACGCCCAGCCAATCATGTCCCTCGATAATATCGATTTTTAAACTCTTTTTTCCAATTATCTCATCAACTAATGTTTTAGCTGAGAACATATTATATTCGAAAACAGTAGAAAAAAAAGATAAGTTGTTCCCCCATGATTTAAGATCATTGTTTATACATAATTGTAGACTATCTGTTGAATCAATAAGAGTTGGACGATACACATGGACCCCATGGTATATCTCTTGAATTTTACTTTTATTACCATCATTAATGGCGAACACATTTACATTATGACCTAATTGTGATTGTTTTATTGTTAATTCCGTTGCAAATGTTCCCAGACCCCCCCAAATTGAAGGAGGATATTCCCATGAAAAATGTGCAATAGATAGCGCCTGATCATTATCAAATTGATTCTGCATCCTAACCTCGTCCGTGTTTCTTTCAGTGCACTCAATATAGCCTTATCATTTATAAAAACAGTGAAAAAATCATTTTTAGAATAATATTCTATGAGGAAAAAAGTTTACAATAACGATATGTTTTTATGAGTCTATATTATATGTATATGTACTTACATATGCAGTTGGATGGGATGAATAAGAGATATATTTGGGTGATTGTTGCCTTAATATTAATGCAAAGTACTATTGTTTTTAATGGCAATAATATTTGTAATGCTGATTCAGTACTTCCAAAATACTACGTTGATGATGATTTCAATAGTACCACACCAGGATGGCAAAATGATCATTTTGATAGGATACAAGATGCTATTGACTCTGCATCCGCCGGTGAAAGAATTATCGTTTATGAGGGAGTATATGATGAAACAATTTATATTAACAAAAGTATCGACATATTTGGAGAAGATAGAGATATTACCATCATAGATGGCAGTAATACAGGATCAGTAATCACTATTAGCGCAACTGGCGTTGATGTGAGTACATTTACTATTAGAAACAGTGGCTCAGATCGGCTTGACTCAGGAGTTTTTTTAACAACGTCCTCTGGAAGTTCAAAAATCGTTGATAATATCATTACCAATTGTGTCCTTGGAATATATGTTAATCAAAGTGATAATAATATATTAGCTCAGAATCAAATATATGATACATCAAATGGTACGTTTTTAATATCCTCAAACCAAAATTCCATCGAATATAATGATTTTTATGAAAATGATTACAACGGAATATTTCTCAATGAGACCTGTTCAAATAACGAAATAAAATTTAACCAAATCTATAGCAACCAGATTCATGGCATATATCTTAATGATCAATGCAGTGATAACAATATTCATAACAATACTGTTTATGAAAATGAAAACACCGGCATTCGTATCGAAGACAATAGTAGCAATATCGATATTATTGATAACATCATAAAACTTAACGGGCATTATGGCGTTATGATTGTGGGTTCAAGTAACACAATTCAAAATAATCTCATTATGTCTAATGGAATGCATGGTGTTTTTTTATTCGCTGATGACAATACAACTGTGATATCAAACAATATCACATCTAATACATATGATGGTATTCGTCTTCAAAATTCAACTGATGATCTTATTAAAAGTAATTTAATAACAAATAACGAAAGATATGGAGTTTTTGTTAATTATTATTCGATTCTTAATTTTCTTTATAATAATTATTTCTCTGGAAATGAACTAAATGCAAAAGATATTAGTACTAGTACAAGTGAAAATGCTTGGTACATTCAAAACACATCTGGTTCTAATATTATTCATGGGCCTGTCATAGCAGGTAATTTTTGGGATGATTATGAGGGAATTGATGAAAACCGTGATGGTATAGGAGAAACAGCATACGTTATTTCAGGCGGAGATAAAACAGATGAACATCCTCTTATGTATAGACGTCCAGTAGCAATGACAGGTGGCCCATATAATGGTTGTGTATTAGAGGAAATTACTTTTGATGGATCTGCTAGTTATGAATTCAATGAAAGTCTCAATTTATCATATACATGGATTTTTGAAGATGGGGCAACAAAAACAGGTAAGACAATTACACATGCATTTTCTTCAGTAGGAACATTTTCTGTACAACTTACCGTTGAAAATGAACTTGGTGGAACAGATACTGATACCACAACAGTAACAGTAATTCCTGACAATAAACCCCCATCAATTGCTATAAAAGCACGAGAATTTGTCACAACAGATACTTCATCCATATTTACGATAAAAGCAGAGATTATTGATAATGTTGCGGTGGATTCAGTTTCATTATCATATTGGTTTGGAACAGATGAAAATAAAAGTATAGCTTCAATGAATAAAAAATCAAGCAATATTTATGAGAAAACTCTTATTTTTAATGAACCGGCTTCAAGTTTTCACTGTATCGTAAATGCAGTTGATGTGAATGGAAATGAAAATACATCTGAAAACCCTTATGCTGTATTTTCAATAAAAACCACGGTTAATGTATCAGAAAAACTACATTTCGATGGTTCAGATAGTTTTGATTTAGATGGAAGTATTACATCTTACGAATGGGATTTTGGTGATAATATCATTAGAACTGGGGCAACTGCCAATTATGCTTACACTGCCGATGGAATATACCACTGTGTGTTGACTGTTACTGATAATGAAGGAAACCAGGGATCATTGGGAAAAACCATTACTGTTCTTCCACCTATCCCAGTAAAACCAAGTAATCAAACCCTTGATTTAATCAATTCAAATGGTGAATTTGATATCACCTTATCCGAGCCATTCGTTTGCTATGATACAAATGGTGACGGGGATGTTGATATGTTTATTGACCCGAATAGTAAATTAACTGTGGTCGCTCCACCTATCAAGATAGATAATGAAGTTTGTTTTCTTTTATCTGTTAATGATCCATTAATACCTGAGATTCTATGGAAAACAACATCAGATAGGGTACAATGGATTACCCATGTAAAACCAACTATTTCATCCAATGATGTTGATATTAATTATGAAACTTCTGAAGCAACACTATCGTTTTCGGTTGAAAAAACCGGTTGGATAATCATTGATATCGATGACACATTATATCCTGATGCGCAAATTAAAGAGGTAAAAGATAAATCAAATAATAATATTCTTTCATCTGATAGATATTGGCGAACTAATAATAAAATATTTATTTTGGATGATCCCTCATTAGCTTATCAAATTATATTTAAGGATATTTTTCCAGAAATCGTAGCAAGTTTCAATCCATCTGATTCAGGTGTTATCAGTGAAGAAAGCCCAACAATTACCATCTCATTTAATGTTCCTGTATCAATTGAATATGCTTTTTTCGATCAATATAATATTAAAAAAGAATTAACAAAACTTGATGACCAAACCTATCAATATACACCACCTGGTTACTGGGTGAATGGTACCTATGTTCTAGAAATTGCAACAAATGCTAAATATGGGAACAAACAAGGAATATCAAGTGCCACCTATTTCTATTTCCAATATGAACAACCCCCCCAGCCAAGTTTTCTTGAAAAATATGGACTTTGGTTATTTTTCATCCTTATCATTGGTGCAGGTGGTGCTATTTATGCTATCTGTCGATATAAAGGATTGAAATTTAACAGTTATATCTATATTAAAAATAGGCCTATAATCCCTTTTATAAAACCAGTTATTTTAGGACCGATGAGTGTTTCAATTGATAATTCAAATGTTAAAAAGGCCGAATTCTATGTCGATGGTGCACTTAAAAAAACCATTTCATCGGCTCCTTTTTCTTGGCAATGGAATGAAAGTGCGTTTTTAAATCATAAAGTAGAAGCAAAAATAATAGATAGCCAAGGAAAAAATCTCAGTAGTGGGGAGATGTCCGTTTTTATCATTAATCCATTTAAATTTGATGGATCTATCATTGAACAGCAAAATTAATAAAAAAGTGTGTTTTTATTTAATCGCTTGAAAGCTTGTCTCGAATTTTCTTAGGTAGACTTGTAAATGTTTTAAGGTTAACCTTTTTAATAGGCGTAATAATTTTCTTTGGAAGGGTTTTTAACTCATTTTTTAGCCCTTGTTCTTTAATTTGCTTTATTTGTGTTTTAAGATACGTTTTTGTTTTGGGAATAATCCTTTTAATTACAGGAAGCAATTCCCTTAATTCTTTTGTTTGTTCCGGTGGTTTATAAAATCCAGAAACCTTTCCATTTGTAATTTGTAATGTAAAAGTGGTATGACCTACATCCGGGGTTTTAAGTAAGGGGTAAGCTATTTTTTTATGGAAAAAGTTAGGTACTTTTTTAACAGGTTCAAATGGTTTTGGTTGCTTGACTGATTCTTGATTCATTCCTTTATCAGATTCAGAAGAAAGTGGCATTTCCTGCTGGATTTGTGATGGATCAAGGTCGCGAGTAATTTCAATTTCATTTGAAGGTGTTTCTTCAGGTATAAAAATATCTTCTGGTAAATCTTTTAAAAAATCAAGTTGGCCAAATTGCTGTTCAACTGATTTAACCTCATCAAATAAATTGAGAATTTCATCATGTGTTTTAATATCATTTACATTTTTATCTATTTGATCAATGTAATGATCTATGAGTCTTCACCATACCCCTGCTGTGCTAAAAAATTATAATGCTGAAATAATACATAAATATTGTCATTAATTTGATATTTTTTACCATAAATCAACAATCTTATTGATTGGAAGTGGTGTTGTAAATGATATTGTTTTTTGTATGCTATCTCCTGATAGTATACATATAGTTACATCATCACCTTTTTGAATAATGCCATCCTCAATAGGGATTGTTAAAACTCCTAAATCTGAAGCATCAGATAAAACATGATGATGAATCAAAGATTTATCTTTATCAATCATACTTATTATTCCAAATGATCTATTAGTTAATTGATTCCATATTGGATGGGTAAAAACATCATTATTTTCTAATGCAATTACTTGATCACTATAAGTATAAATACTCAATGAATCGTGTGTTTGTATTTGAATCATTAAATTTGATATATCAATGTCATTGCTATAGAGCGGGGAAATCATAATAGCAATTTTTGATAATGAATATGGTTTATGAGTGGTAAATGCGCCATATATCTGTTTTATTTGGATATAACGAGTTATTTCATTGATAGTATCTTCTACATATTGATTTATATCCTCAGATGAAACAGAGTTATTTGAATTTATAATGTTTGAGGCAGTAACAGTTATCAAAAATAAACTAATGATAAAAAAAATAACAACAATAAATTCAAGACCATGTTTTTTTAGATTCATCAGATATCAAAAAAATATCCACTTGTTAATTATATAAACATTATTATACAATGATTATCCAATTATATAATTTATCTTTCTTGAAAAACATGACTGGATTTTTTTCTATTTTTGACATTTTGTCATTTTTGTTATTTTGTCATTTTTGATGTTTTTACAGATAGGAAATTCTTCCAGTTGGGGTTTAAATAGCAAAACTTGCGAACATGTAGCATAGTAAAAAAATTACGGGCCGAGCAATCGGCGCGGAAACGAAACGAAAGGTGAGAAAAGAAATGGAACGCAAGTATGTAAAAAAGCTCATAGGCAAGTATTGCAAAATTGTTACTCGAGAACCAGGTGAAAGTAGAGCAAGTGCTATTACTGGAACCATAGAAGATTTTGAAACCGACGCAGGGTTTGTTATTATTGACTCTGAACAAGGACTCGGTTGTATTAATATCAACACAATTGTAGCTATTAAACCTTCATCACAACATAGAAAACATAAAAGAACCATAAAAGAAGATACAAATGCTTCAATAGGTATTGGAACTCTTATTGTCTTTATTGCAATGATTCTTGTTGCTGCTGTAGCTGCATCTGTTATTATTCAAACAAGTGAAACACTTCAAAACAGAGCATATGCAGTGGGAAAACAAACCATTAGAGAAGTCAGCAGTGGTATGAGAATCGTTGATATCACTGGTTATACTGATGAATCAAAAACAAGACTTGAATATCTTGCTATCAGTATTAAACCTCGTGCAGGATCATATGACCTTGATCTTAATGAAACATTAGTTTATCTTGAATATGATAATTTAACTGTTCTAGCTCTTGATTATCAAGATGGAACCGATGCAGTCACAGGTAATGTCAATCCAGAAGGAATCTTTCATACTCTAAATCACACCTGTCTTAATTCCACAAATTATGGTGTAATTGCGGTTCGAGATAGCGATAATAGCATTGTGAACAGTTATGGTGTAAGTACCAATGATATGGCCATTATTATCATCAATTTGTCCTCCACATTTGAAACAAATGGTGGTCTTCTTCCAAGTGAAGAATTCGTGGGAAGATTAGTTCCCGAAGTAGGATCAGCAGGAATATTCCTGGTAAGTGCCCCAAATGCATTTACCCACCGTGTGGTTGATCTATAAAAAGGAAAAAACATCTCAATATTTTCCTTTTCTTATTTTCATTTATTTTTTATTTTTTTTCATTTAACTGGCTTTTTTATGTTATTTTTACATAATATATTTTTTTTCATTTTGTTTGAAATGCAACATTGCTTTAAATAGGAAAAGTGAGAGAGTATCTGTTACTATCATGTACCATGGTATCGACTACCATGGGTAACGTATCGTATCGGAAGGTGAAAAAGATGAAAAGGTGACGAAATGGAAAAAAAATATATGGAACGATTTAAAGGCAGGTATTGTAAAGTCGTAACAAAAGAACCTGGAGAAAAAAGAGCAACCGTCACAACTGGGTTGCTAGAAGATGTAGATTATGATGATGGATTCATTATTGTTGACTCTAACCAAGGACTAGGAGCTTTACGAATAAACACCATTATTGCAATTAAACCCGCTCAGCAAAAACCTAATCATCGTAAAATGAAAGATGATTATGCAGTCGTTGGTATTGAAACACTTATTGTTTTTGTTGCTATGGTATTAGTAGCAGCTGTTACTGCAACGGTTCTTATTCAAACCATGGATACGCTACAACAAAGATCTCGATATATCTCATCTCAAACCATAAAAGAGGTATCATCTGGATTATCAATAGATGATATTATTGGATACACGAACTCAAACAGAACCCATATTGAATATTTAGCACTACAAGTACGAACAACAGCAGGATCTAAAGATATTGATTTAAGTCTGTGTACACTCTCGATGCTTTATGATAAATTATATGTGCTGACCTGTAACCAATCTGCTTCCATTGATGTTGATGATAAACCAGCAAATCAGGGCGTCTTTGAATATGCGGCAAACAACCTGACTCTCAGTGCATCAGAATTTGGTCTCTTTGCATTGCATGATGAAGACAATAGTATCACAAATACACAAGGTATTAACAGTGGAGATGTGGCATTTATAATCATTAATGTTAGTGCGGTCTTTAACAACAGTGGCCTTCCACCAAGAGAATCAGTATCGGGTACTTTTCAACCTGAAATGGGTATGAAGGCAAGCTACGATATCGTTGCACCCGCTGTGTTTAGACAACAAACCGTTGATTTCTATTAAAATAAAGGGTTTCTTTCCCTTTATTCTCCTTTAAATCTTCTTTAAATTTCATCAAAAATCTCTATTAGTTTTTATTATAATTTAACTGTATTATGTTGATGCATCATTTAATAAAAGAATTTCAAATTCTTCATCATTTGAATAAACTCGTTTTATAACCACTTCTTTGGTTAATTTCTGGTTCTTTTTTGTTTTTAATATAAGTGGAAACGAAAAGGATGATTCTCCTCCTAATCGCTGAAGACAATGTGATTTGAAGTTCTGTAATCCCTCAGGAGCAATAAATTCAATAAAATTATGATTAATAATATCAGCTGTTGGCCTACCGATCAATTCCACAAATGAATGATTAACTCCTTTCACAATTCCTCTTGAGACAATTACAGCACTTTCAGATATAGATTGAAGCAGACCATTATATTGATCTGGTTCAATTGTTTGTATCTCTGGTAATTCTTGATACAAAGATTGCATAAATTCAGAGATTTTTTCCTCAGAACATTTTGTTTTCTCAATATTATTATCAATCTTTCTAAGATGATCGGCATATGGCCCTATCGTTCCAAGTAATTGTTTTGTTGATGGTATATGATCTGCCATTTTTTCAATAGGATGCTTAAAAAAGGATGATGTTCGGTCTAAATGGGTATCAGAGATATTAATATTATCTAATTGTTCAGTTTGTGATACCTCTGCCCCTTGATCCAATGTTGCTCTTGCTTTTCCCGATTGCAATCGTTTTTGAATAGCTTCTTGCATGTTATTAATTGCGCTTTTCAATCCTGAAAATAGAGGACTGCTGAAAATACCTTTTTTTCCAATTTGAACTGGGGAAGGTTTGGTTGATGAAAATGCTGGAAGAGGCATATGCTTTATGGTTTCACGTTCCAGAGCAGATAAATGTGAAAACGTATCTGGCACCAAAAGATACAATCGATGATCAATAATAAGAACTGCAAGTAAAACACCAAATAAAAGATAGTGAACTAGCATATCCAAAGAAAACGGATAAATAGCAATTCGAAGACCAATACCACTTATAAGTAACCCTGTTGGGATAAAAGAAAATAATAAATGTTTTTTTGAAAGAGTGTTATGAAGATAAATATCAATAAACAATATGACAAAGGAAAGAAATAATAAATGAGTGAATTCAAAACCTGAAAAATAAAAAAAAGGAGTTAAATCAAATATAAATGATGGAGAAAATGAGGTTGAAAAGAAAAAAATAAAGACAAATTTAATTCCAGTATAAAAGGTAAGAAATAGAAGAGAATAAAATGGTATATACCATATAAAATGATTACTTTGCCTCATAAAACACCTTTTGTAATGTTTGATTGAAATGTGATTTTTTACCAATATACACAGTACCAACAATGGTCAGAAACAAAATCAAAATATCAAGTAAATATGGAGGAAAAATCCATCGAATCGTCCCATCAATCCAGGGGATAAGCAAGGTGTTATCTTCACGTTGTACATCAGATCCTGCATAGTATTCAACAAATGTTTCAGCGGTATCACCCGCTCTATCTTCAGTTATGATATGAAGCTGTGAAAAATAAGTAGTTTGAAAAACAAATCGAAGATTGAGATGGCATCGATCAGCAATTGTGACATCCTCATATGAATGAGAGACATCACAAGATTCAATATTCAGTAAATGACGACCAGATTGATCTGTAAATTCATTAATAGAATCGAAAGAATCTGGAGTGCTATGTTGTTTATATATAAATTTTGCAATCTCTGATCCTTTATCCTCTAAAATAACGGTTACTTTGTAAATATCAAGCCATGAATTATAATCTGAAAGAATTAAATAAACACGAACTGAATTATCTTGCTGTAATATTTTAATATCAGCAAAATTCGGTGGTACATTCATCACACCAACCCCGGCATTTCCTTCAGATTTTATTAAAGGAGTACATAGGATAGTAAGACAAAAAAGAAATATGATAATGCTGCCTACTTTCTTACTATTCATCTAACTTTTTCTCCCATAACTTAGATGATTATACAGCATAAAACCAGCAGCAATAATAACCCCAATTAACACAAAAATCGTAATGGGGGAAGTACCAGTTGTAATTAATGTATCATCAGGAATAGTTGGAGCTTGAACATAGACTGTAGTTGAAAATCGCTTTATTTGCCCATCGGATTCTATAGTATAATGAATTTTACCATTATTATCTTCGCTTTTCGCTTTTATCTGAACAGCTAAATATTGTTCTTTTTCATTTGTAGATTCAAAGTTAAATGTTGATGAAATGTCATTATCATTTAATGTGACTGATTCAAGAATTAATGAATCATCAACAGTGATGGTCATCTTTCCAGTTCCCTCACCAGAAATATAAGCATGAACAGTTTCGGTTTCCCCTTCTTCCATTGTGATCGATTGCTTATATTGAAATGCAAGACCTTTATCTCCAAACAAGTTTTCTAACATATAATCACTATGACCGACAAAAATATCTACTTGTGGGATATCTATGATAAAAGCAGTTTGCAAAGATACAGCTACACCACTTGACTCTCCACCAATAATATATTCTGTTAAAACTTCAGCATTAGCAACACCTTCTTGAGCAATTCGCTGTGGTTGCCAAGAAGACGAAGTGAGTAATAATTGATAATGTTGCTGATCTTTAGGAGATATAATATTATTATTCTGTGAAAATGTAAGATAATCATCTAATCCCCCATAACTTAGTTTTACAAATAACGGGACATTACCAGTGTTCTTTAAAATAATATAATCACTTGCCTGGGTTTGCATTTCAGTAAATGGATCAACGTTAAATGAGAGATGATCTCCATGGCTTTTAGCAAATCCACGCGTTGGTTTTTCAAGAATGATTTCTTCTTGTAATAAAGGTGTGGAATCCCCACTTATTTGTATCATCCACTCCTGCTGAGCGAAAATCTCATCTGGAAGGACATCTTGAACACCAACTCGGAAAACAAGTGTATCTTCATCTTTTGTACATGAATCAACATCGATATATTCTGCTGTATAATTCAAGGTATTTAAAGCTGAAAACGAATTTGATTGTTGAAAGATCCATTGATAATAATTTGTCTCATTTTTTTCCATCAAATCATCGTTTTGTTTGTATATTGTTAAAGCGATTTTGTTATATGTTGATAGCTCTGTTTGAATTGATATGTCATGCCAAATCCCAGCAACTAATACAAATTTATCATCTTTGATAACTGGCTCCTCTCCAATGATATTAACAGTCAATAAAACATTATCCGCTGAAATCGTTTGTGGTATACTACTGATTATCGATAACAGACCTAAAAGCAATACATAAAGAACAATCCTTTTCCTTTGCATCCCATCACCTCTTATAAGCTATTGGAAATAACTTTTTTAGAGTACCCATACACAATAAGAAAAGGCCTTATTAAAAGCTTACTATTTTTTCATAGTTGATTTAATTAAAAAAATAATTAGAATAATATTAAAATAAAAAAGAAGGATTATTGTTGTGTTCGTAAATAATAATGAATTGGGGTTGAATAATCTCCAGCTATTTGACCCATCGGAATATAACATTTGTATTCAATATCAGATGTATTGACATAATTTCCATTATTTTCAGCGGATTGATATTGTGGCATACCATCAAGACCACCCCCATAAAGATAAGCAATTGATGATAATCCTTCCCATAAAGAGCGATTACCCCCACGTACATAAAGATTATTTTTTGATATTGTCTCTAATGGATATACTAAATGATGTAAATCTGATATATTTAACGATAATGAATAATTACCATTTGAAACCGTATATATTGAAATATTACCACTGCCACCATTATTTACAGAGATATTTACATCAGGAAAACCATTGATCCGCGGGTTTTCAACACTTAATATCTCAGTATATGCATATACGCCAAATTCATTTGCTACCCATGAAGTTAATCTGCTTCCATTGGTAGAATTTTCCCCACTATCAGTTGCAGTAATATTAAAATTCCAGGACCAATTATTATATAATCCAAATTTTGATGTATTGCCCCTTTGGTTTTCCGTAGTATTCCAAGTACTCGTTAATCCAGGAGCATATCTGAACTGACAATGAGGAATAAAAGATACGGTAATGTTTCTTGCTTCAGTAACTCCAAGCATCCCATAATCTGAATCATTAACCACCCGTTCATTATAACCTGTAAACGTAACTTCATTACTTGGCCAAAGAAATCGAAATACGGGATTATCTGATGTAGAAGAATCATTTTGATATTGTATATATAAATTAATATTTCCACCTAATGTTTGATTATATGTACTTGATTCCATACCGTTATCAAACCAAGCAGTAAAATTAATAAAATCAATATCATCCCATCCTTGATCACTACTAACATTGATAATAAATCTGTATTCCGAATTATTATCAACCTCAATTTTTTGATTTAGTTTTGAAACCCATGTTCCAGAATTGTTATATTGAAAATCATACCAATTAATTCGAGGTTCATAATTAATAAGATGGACTAATAATGTAGAATCATTATGCCACGCACTAAATCCTACCCCACCTACAATTTCACCATCAGCATAAATAACAATAATCTGTTGAATAAATGGATTTATTATTTGAAATACAAAAAGGATTGACAAGATAAGATTTATCCATTTTTTGTGGCTTGTCATTTCATCTCTCACCTTCCAGTTTCGTTTCATTTCAAGGGTTGGACTTTTCCAAACCTTGTTTTCATGTTACATGTTCGCAATTCACCGTTTAATAAGGTTAACTGGAAGATTCAACAGAAGGAAAAACTGCCAAAATGACAAAATGACAATACAAAAATAAATCTAATAAAAAATGAAACTTAGTTTTGAAATGGTTCTTTAATGATGAAAAATTTCTGAAATAGAGAGGATACCATCATTTTGATCTTTTGTTATTTTAACAAACGGCCTTTAAATACTATAACTGTCAAAAAAAAGACATGTCACAAAGTGACAATATATGAATGAAACGAAGGCATTGGTTATGAAATGGAAGGAACAATGCAATAAAATCATCGCACTTGTTTCAGTGTCTTTTCTAGTTTCAATGTGTATTACAAATCTTATTTTTCCTCCTATTGTAAAAGCATCCGGAACCAGCAATTATATTTATATTCCAGATCAGTACACTTCACTACAAGATGCAATTAATAACTCATCAAACGGAGATATTATCCAAATAAACAGTAGTATTAATATAACAAATACAATCCAAATAAATAAATCAATTATTCTACAGGGAACCTATATTTCACAACCAAATATCAATGGTACTGGGAATAACTCAATAAACATTTCCATTAGTAATGTTACCATTCGAAATCT
>CAZWQV010000029.1:0-25114 GCA_964636235.1 uncultured Thermoplasmatales archaeon | reverse complement strand
TGTTATTATCAACAATATGCATCCCTGTTTGATTTATGGATTGATGCCGGCCCACGAAGGATAGATGATGTGGTTGATGATGTGTTTGCAGGTGCATTCAAGTTAGTAATAAGATCAGAACTTTGGTCCGAAAAGTCTTTTATGCGAATTAAAGAATTAACAGAAAATGAAATTTTACTTGCCGTCAGTTTAGAAGGAATAATTAATCAAAAATATCCTCTGTATTTACTGGATGAAATAAACGGAGTTGTCATTTTCATTACTGAGGAGCATCAACAAGTAGGGTTCAAACATGAATCATTGATCAATCAATTCCTTGACAAAAGACCTTGTTATATATTTACCCATGATACTCTAACCTATTGGGCAAGTAAAAATATTGAAGGTTATTTGAAAGATATTACCTCTTTTGAAGGTTAATGCTATGGTTGATTTACAAGTACAGCAAGTTATTGCATTTATATTTAAACGGAGCGGTAAAAAGAAAATGAAGGGTTCTGATTTCTACTTAACAATTTCAATGGAGCTGAATTGGTGTCCCCCTCATATTGCTAAATCATTTGTATCAAAAATTGAAAAGACATCATTAATATCCAAAGAAAAAGATTTTATTATGCCTTCTTTTAATATCGATAAAATCCAGATCCCAATAGATTTTAAACCAAGTATTGAATTTTTTCAAGAATTTAAAGTAACCGGTCCTGAAAAAATGAAACTTAATAATGAAAGTATTATCGATTTAATTAAAATACAATCAAAGCTTTCTGAAGAAGAAATTCAATCAAGCATCCATGAAATACAGCAGCAAAAAAAAGTTGTTAAACCTATAGCGTTGTTGATGCTTGCAAAAAAACAAGGAATCGATATTACTGAATATATTGATACTATTGAACAAGAATTATTCATAAAAAATAAAGAATAATTGGAATCAATAGCACACCCATACAATGACTTCTTCGTACGCCCCATTGAACAGGTATTAAACCAATACACGTTGCTACAAATAAAATAAATAATCCCATAAATCCAGTGAATAAAAACACAAGAGATACAATTAAGAAAATAGTTGCTGAAACCAAGGGCTGATAAGGTACCTTGATGAAATATCTAGCAAATATTTTTCCTACAAATAACGTGGAATAAAAAGAAAGAGTTCCAGCAAATAGTAGCGCAATTAATAGATAAATCAAATTTGTAGGCATAATCAATTGTGTCCACTCTTGAATAGGCATCAGCTGTTTAATAGCAAGGGTTGCTCCACTTCTTGATTTTAAAATTATAAACAATATAATGGTTACAAAAAATGCACAAGCTGTATTGACCGCAGAGAGTGTAATTATTGTTTGTTTATTATCTGATTCTCCTCTCATTGTCATGGCAATAATAGTTCCTGTAGCAGAAGTAATCCCCGGAATAATTGACACTAGGATTCCTGCAGAAGATCCAGATAAAATTGAAAGTGTGGAAGATTTTTTTTCCTTAGATGCATATGATGAATTCATTATATTCTGCTTTGGAATAACAGGTTTTGTCATTAAAGAAGTAAGTAAGGTTGGTAGTCCAAATAAACCTGTAAGTGCTGGGAAAAGCACCGGTGAATTAAGACCAATGGGAGAAGAGACCTGCATTTCAAGAGCAATGATACCAAAAATACCTGATAAGATAAATAAAACAAAAGCAAATCCCATTCCAAAAAATGATTGAATAACTCCATTATCATGAATCTCTTTGATTTTTCCTTTTTCAGTTGCTATCATTAAAATGGATATTGCAATCAAAACAAACAGCATAATATCTTGTAGCGTATTATAAAAACCAACCGGCTGACCAATAATGAATCGAATTGGAAAAAGTAGAAGAAAACAAACAAAAATCGCACCATAACTACCTATTGCAGAAATTGTAACTGCTTCATATCCTTTTCCTTCTAATAGAAGTGAATGGGCTGGAAGAACAGACAATGCTGTATCTTCATCAGGCGCGCCTAAAAAAGTTGTTGGGATGACATCATGGAATGAATGAGATATTGCTACACTTAGAATAAAAATTGCTATTAAAACCAAGATAAATTCAGATTGTATACCATATGTTGCTAACCCTTGTAAGCCTATTAAAATACTGCCCGAAATCGATAATAAAATTAATGCGATATTATTGACATGAAGTCCAGGCAATAGACCCGTTGCGATACCTGTAATCACTCCTAAAATGCAAAAGAGTAACAGAAGAATCAAATCAATCATATTTATTCACCATTGATAGAAATAATGGTATGATTGTCATTTCTGAAATCAAAAAGATATCTTGTTTGTGTTTCTTCATAAGTAAATAATGCATTTAATCTGATTTGTTTTCCAGGATATAAGGTTAGGTTTGCAATATATGGTTTTTTAACAAGAAAAATGTGTGCATTTTCTTCATCAATTAATTGAAAATAATCATCATATATAACATCTACATACCCAGAAACATTGACATTTTGATTTAGATAAAAAGTTGGGTTTTCTGCTATCTCTTTTAATTGTATTTCATTATTTTGCCATTTACTGATAATATCAATTGATTCTGGTTCGTCTGCAATTAATTCAAATTTATCATTATATTTTTGAATTTTTCCTGTTGCTTTAACAATATCCCCAATTTGAATATTAGTATACGCCTCTTGAAACAGAAGAAGAGTTGAATTGTTTTGTTGTACAGTAATTAGTTGGTTATTTTTTCCATTTGAATAATCAACTACTGTACCTGTTATAGTAACTAATTTTCCCTCAAAATCACTAATATGTTCTATATCAACTACCATGGGTTGAGTTGTGAGTGAAATTAGATAAAGAATTCCTATCCCTCCCATTGATATTATCAATGAAATAATTTTATGGTTCATAATTATATTACTATTATGATATTATAAAACCATATTTAAATTTTCATGCAAATTTCTCTAATTTTAAAAGTAAATTATTTATAGTAGTGTTAATATCTCAACCATTAGTTTTAAGGTGATTGGTAATCAATATTTATCATATATGAGATTGTAAGAATTCAAAACATATATGCACTATTAAAACTATTATACCATGAATTTTAAGATGGTGAGATCAAAATGATTAAGAATGAAATCGAATTAAAAGTGTCTGAAGCATTTCAACAAGATGTTGGATATGGAAGATCCAGAATTGACAATCAAACAAGAATGGAATTAGATCTCTCCATTGGAGATGTCATCGAATTAGAAGGAACAAAAAAGACATCGTCTGTTGTTTGGAGAGCGCATCCGACAGATGAAGGGAAAAAAATTATCCGAATTGACAACTTGACAAGAAAAAATTCCGGGACTGGACTTGGCGATACTATAACCATTAGAAAAGCAGTTATCCATTCCGCTCAAAGTGTCACCATAGCTCCATTAATATCAAAAGGTCAACAAATTCAATTCGGCAGTGGCATTGAAACATTGATTAAAAAAGGTTTATTAAAAAGGCCTATAACAAAGGGAGATCATATTATTGTTCCAGGTATTGCATTATTTGGAAGTGCTCTGCCGTTTGCAATTATTAATACATCACCACCAGGCATTGTTATCATCAATGAAGAAACTCTTATCAAGGTAAAAGAAGAAGCTGCGAAAGATTTGGAACCTGAAGGTCCAAGAGTGAGTTATGAAGATATCGGAGGACTCAAGGAAGAACTAGAAAAAGTAAAGGAAATGATACAACTACCTATTAAACACCCTAAGATTTTTAATCGATTGGGAATAGATCCACCGAAAGGCGTGCTTCTTCATGGTCCACCAGGTACAGGAAAAACGCTTATTGCAAAAGCAGTTGCAAATGAATCAGGAGCAAGTTTCTATACCATTAATGGACCGGAAATAATGTCAAAATTTTATGGGCAAAGTGAAGAAAACTTACGTAAGATATTTGATGAAGCTGAAAAAAATGCACCATCAATCGTTTTTATTGATGAAATTGATGCTATTGCAGGAAAGCGTAGTGAAACTCATGGTGAGGTTGAAAAAAGGGTTGTTTCCCAACTATTAACTCTTATGGATGGGTTGAAAGGAAGAGGAAAGCTTATCGTTATTGGGGCAACTAACATTCCTGATTCACTTGACCCGGCATTACGTAGACCTGGTCGATTTGATAGAGAAATTCGTATTGATGCACCAGACAGAGATGGACGGAAAGAAATTTTACAAATTCATACCAGAGGCATGCCAAAATCAGATGAAGTTAAACTTGAACAGCTCGCTGATCGTACCTATGGTTATGTTGGTGCTGATTTAGCAGCACTTGCTCGAGAAGCAGCTATGAATGCGCTGCGTAGGTATTTACCAGAAATTGATTTAGATAAACCTATCCCAGTGGAAGTCCTTGAAAAAATGGAAGTAACTATGGAAGATTTTAAAAATGCTCAAAGAGGGATCGAACCTTCAGCAATGAGGGAATTCTTTGTTGAAGTACCTCAGGTAACCTGGAAAGATGTTGGTGGTCTTGAAGATGTAAAACAAAATTTAAGAGAATCTGTTGAATGGCCTCTTTCACAGCCAGATGTTTTTAAAAGACTTGGAATTAGTCCCCCAAGAGGAATACTGCTTTATGGACCTCCGGGCACAGGGAAAACATTACTTGCTAAAGCGGTAGCAAATGAGTCGGATGCTAACTTTATATCCATTAAAGGACCTGAAGTAATGAGTAAATGGGTTGGTGAAAGTGAAAAAGCAGTCCGTGAACTATTTAAAAAGGCAAAACAAGTTTCACCATCAATTGTATTTCTTGATGAACTTGATGCAATTGCGCCACGAAGAGGAGTATATTCTGGATCACATGTGACTGAAAGCGTGGTGAATCAACTGCTTACTAGCATAGATGGTCTTGAAAGCATGGAAGGAGTTGTTGTTATTGGCGCAACTAACCGACCAGATATTATTGATTCAAGTCTTCTTCGTCCAGGTCGATTCGATCGTTTAATCTTAACACCTGCACCGGATCTGGGATCCCGGGAACAAATCTTTAAGATTCATACCTCTAAAATGCCACTTGCAAATGATATTAAACTATCTGAACTTGCCATGAGAACGGAAGGGTTTTCTGGTGCAGATATTGAAGCACTCTGCAGGGAAGCTGCTATGATTGCATTGAGAAAAGATTTGAAAGTAAAAAAAGTGAAACTTAGTCATTTCGAAGAAGCATTAAACATAGTTAGAGCAAGCTTGAATGATGAAATACTGAAATATTATGAAAAAATCACCAGCGATCTTGGGGCAGGAATTGCCAAAAAAGATAAAAGAGATAAAGATATTCAATATTTATAAATTAATATAAATGGTTAAGAGGGATGATTTGTGAAAATCACAGAAAATGAATTAAGAGGAAAGACAGTGATGAGCGAGGAAGGATTATATCTTGGAATCCTACGGAATTCAACAGTTGATGAACGAACAGGTCAATTAATGGATGTTTTGATAGAACCATCTGATGATGTTGATCCACGTCTATATCATTTGGACAAGCAGGGAAATTTGATTTTTCCGTTTTCATCAATTAAATCTGTTAAAGATGTTGTAATAATTGGTGGATAAATACCATAATCTTTTTTCCTCATTCTCTCTAATATTTAATTTTTTTTAATGTAATTTTCTATTTAAATTGAGACATAAATTATTTTTTAAATAATAATTAAAAATATCTTGAAGATTATGGGAAACTCACCCCTTCGTTTCGTGTGGAACGATAATTATGTATATAACAATTTTTTATAAAAAAAATATGATGAAAATATAACCAGAAAGGTATTTGATTAATAATATTTGAAGATTATCATTTTTTAAAAAATATTAATCCATATATTAAAATTACTATCCACGTACTATTTTATATTTCCAAACGAAATAAAGGCCTTCCCCTTTTTCTGTTTTATATCTATAAAAATCAAAAATAATTTTATGGAAATAACATAATCTTAAATACATATGAAGTTATTAATATGTTGGGTGAGGTAAGTTCCTGAAAACACTGTTAAAAGCGATATATTCGGTAAATTACTAAAAAATGATGGTATATTCATTAATAGAGAGGTTATGAGACATTCGTTCATGCCTGAAATACTTCCGCATAGAGAGAGGGAAATCGATGAAATCGCATCCATTCTTGTGCCAGCACTAAGAGGTGAAACCCCTTCAAATATTTTCATTTACGGAAAAACAGGAACAGGTAAGACTGCTGTAACTAAGTTTGTTGGTGGCGAACTTGTAAAAAAAGGAAAAGAAGTTGGAAAACATGTAAATTTTGTCTATATAAATTGTGAAGTTGTTGATACCCAATATAGACTTTTACAAAATATTACCAATCATTTAATTGATGATTGGGATGAACGAATCCCATTTACTGGATGGCCAACAGATGAAGTATTTACAAAATTGCTTAATAAAATCGATAAAATTGGTGGCGTGACCGTTATTATTCTTGATGAGGTTGATAAATTAAAAGGAGATGAAGCACTTTATAATCTTTCCAGAATTAACAGTCAATTACATAACGCTAAGGTATCAATTGTCGGAATATCAAATGATTTGAAATTTACTGAATTTTTAGATCCACGCGTTAAATCTAGCCTAGGTGAAGAAAACCTCATTTTTCCACCTTATGATGCAGCAGAATTGCAGGATATCCTTCGGCAGCGTGTTGAAATTGCATTGAAACCAGATTCAATAGATGTAGATGTTATCCCGCTCTGTGCTGCACTTGCTGCTCAAGAACATGGTGATGCGAGAAGAGCTCTTGATTTATTACGAATGGCAACGGAGATTGCAGAAAGACAACGAGCGAATTGTGTCACAAAATCATTTGTCAGACTTGCTCAAAATAAAATAGAAATAGATAGAGTTATTGAAGTAATAAAAACACTTCCAAATCATTCAAAATTGATTCTAATTGCAATTATTCTTCGAGAAGGTTATGATGAAAAGAAAGGATCAGTTGGTTTTATTACAACTGGTGAAGTATATGAAATTTATAAGGATCTATGTAAAAAAACTAGATACGATGCATTAACACAACGAAGAGTTGCTGATTTAATTTCAGAACTTGATATGCTGGGCATTATAACAGCAAGGGTAATTTCTAAAGGGAGATATGGGAGAACTCGTGAAATTAAATTATCAGCAGATGCAGAAGAGATAATGAGTATTTTAAAAGATGATGATGTATACGTTGATTTATCAAGTTATAAATTAAATGCACAAACAAGACTAATTTAGTTTAAATAGATGATAATTTTTCATAATTTCCATCTCATATTTTTTTATCACAAAAACAATATAAATATTAGTACTCGTCCTTTGTTGGGTGTGGGGTGTGGTGAGTTTCCCCTCTTAAATAACCACAGTACCCACTTCAAAGGAATCGAGTTTGTTTTTAGTTAGTTATATATTGGATAATTGGAATAAAATCCAACTTCCCCCAACGCAACATCGTATGCATTTCGTATTGATAAATGTTTATTTTTTTACAACTTTTTTCTACCCGACATAATTGGGCATTTCTTGATCGTCATCGTTCTTATCGTGTGGTTTAGCATCAATGATATCAATTGCAAGGATTGTATGAAGAGGAATAATCCTAGTTAATGTGGAGTCATCTGTTTCTAAATTAATAATCATCCCAATTTCATCAAGACCAATACCAATATATCCATCGAATATTCCTTGACTTTCTAACATATGATCTCTATTACCAAGTGAATAGATTTTATATTTTGAACCTGTGGTTAATTTCATTTCTGGTTGTTCTTTCATTCAATTTTCCTCTTTTCTTCCATGATATTCTGGAGATGTTCTACGGTTTTTCCATAATTTTCGACTGCAACTTTTATATTTGCTTCGACAAAATTCCATGCTTTTTTAAGATTTCCATAACGTATCCTATATGCTTTTTTATATTGATTCGTTTGTTCATCAAGTACTTGCATTTCTTCAAGTATATCAAGTGATTTTAATTTATTTAAATGTCTATATATGGTAGGTTTTGATGTTTTCAGTTTTGTTGATAATTCTTCAACAAACCAGGCTTTGGTCGGATGCTTTATAAAATACTCAGCAAAAAGAGTATATGGTATTGAAGGATCTGAACCTTTTGTAATATATCCTATTTGTTCAAAGAGCGTTCTTGCAACAATTTCAGGATTGTCTTCACCTATAAGTGGAGTATTATTCACAATGCGGATTTCAAATGCCATATTTGATAACCTTCACTTAGATGGTTATATTGTATCGTTTTTTATAGTATTTGCTTACTAAAGTCAAATCATCTTAATTGTATAAATCTCATATTAGGTCTACTTTATATTATTATATTTTTATTGATTAATAATAATCTAATTTAAAAATAATTTAATCAAAAATACAGAACAGAATCATAATAATTGTAAATATGAGCAAATATGACTAATTTTTTATCAATTTAACTATTTTATACAGGATAATGTTTTAATATAAAATACTATTACCCAGCCAACTAACAGTTTAGGAGTGAATTTCATGAGCGTAGAAAAAGATGTTGAGACTTTCATGCAGAAAGTCAAAGAGAAAGACCCTGGTCAAAAGGAGTTTCATCAAGCTGTTGAGGAAGTTGTTGGAAGTTTAATGCCTTATATCAATAAACATCCAAAATATCAAAAATATAAAATTTTAGAAAGAATTGTTGAACCAGAACGAGTTATTATGTTCCGCGTGCCATGGATGGACGATAATGGAGAAATACATGTTAATCGTGGTTATCGTATTGAATTTAATAGTGCAATTGGGCCTTATAAAGGAGGGCTTCGATTCCACCCAAGTGTAAATCTTAGTATCCTCAAATTTCTAGGTTTTGAACAAATCTTTAAAAACAGTTTAACCACTCTTCCAATGGGAGGAGGTAAAGGCGGATCTGATTTTGATCCAAAAGGTAAAACAGATGATGAAGTAATGCGATTCTGTCAAGCATTTATGACTGAATTACAACGGCATATCGGTCAATTCACAGACGTTCCAGCAGGAGATATTGGTGTTGGTGGGCGAGAAATTGGCTATATGTTTGGTCAATATCGAAAGGTTAGAAATGAATTTGTTGGGGTTCTTACAGGAAAAGGTCTTAACTGGGGTGGAAGTCTCATAAGACCAGAAGCAACAGGTTATGGAGCAACTTACTTTGCTCAAAACATGCTGAAAACAAAAAAAGACTCCTTTAAGGGAAAAACAGTAGCAGTATCTGGATCTGGAAATGTTGCCCAATATACCGTTGAAAAAGTTACTCAACTTGGTGGAAAAGTGGTCACCCTTTCTGATTCATCCGGAATGATTCATGATCCTAATGGAATTGATGAAAAGAAACTTGCTTATGTTATGGAACTTAAAAACCTTAAACGTGGAAGAATTAAGGAATATGCAGATGAATTTAAAGGCGTAACATATGAGGCTGGAAAACGCCCATGGGAAATTAAGTGTGATGCGGCATTTCCTAGTGCAACTCAAAACGAAATCAACAAGGAAGATGCAAAAAAACTCATTGATAACGGTTGTATATGTATAAGCGAAGGAGCAAATATGCCTTCAACACCAGAAGCAATTGAAGTGTACATGGAAAATAAGATATTATATGGGCCTGGAAAGGCAGCAAACGCTGGTGGAGTGGCTACAAGTGGACTTGAAATGAGCCAAAACAGTTATCGTATGAATTGGTCACGAGAAGAAGTCGATCAAAAATTACAAGGCATCATGAAAAGCATCCATGACTCCTGTGTAAAATATGGAAAAACTGGTTCATTTGTCAATTATGTTGACGGTGCTAACATCGCAGGTTTTGTAAAAGTTGCAGATGCAATGATCGATCAAGGACTTATCTAAATAAGTCCCATTTTTTTTCTTTTTTTTACAATAAACTACTTATAAATTTTTTGCATGTTACTATACTATAATATGGAAAATGATGATTTTTGTTTGGATTTTTCTAAAGATATCAAACCAAAAAAAGAAGAATTTGATGCACCAATGCATGTATTTCATAATTTAATGCCTTTTAAAGTCAGGGAAATATTGTTGGTCTCAAGTCTTTATGATGCATTCATAGTAGAGGAAGAAGGCCTCATTTCAGAAATGGTAATCTGGGAATACCGACATTTACTATTAAGTAGCCCGCCAAGGGTTACTCGTGTTACTTCTGGACAGGAAGCATTATCATATGTTAAAAAGAAAAAGTATGACCTTGTTATCACCATGTCAAAAAATATTGGTATGGATCCATACAAATTCGGAAGAACGATTAAAAAACATTGTACGGATCTTCCCGTTATTATTTTAGCCACAGATACTGCTGATTTACATTATTGTCAGGAAAACATCTCCAATAAATCAGTTGATAAGGCTTTTTTTTGGTATGGGGATACAAGCCTTTTTTTAGCTATTATAAAAAACATTGAAGATAACATTAATGTTGCGTTTGATACAGTAAATGGAAATGTCCAAATTATTCTTGTTATCGAAGATTCAATCAGGGATTATTCAAATCTTTTACCTGTTATTTATAATGCAATTGTGAAACAAACAAGACACTCGATATCTGATGATTTAAATGAAATGCAGCGGATTTTAAGAAGAAAAGCACGACCGAAAATTCTGCTCACTGATAATTATGAAGATGGAATGAGAATATATAAAAAATATAAAAATAATATTTTAGGCATTATTTCAGATGTTGAATTTCATCGCAATGGAAAATTAGATTCACAAGCAGGTTGCGATTTTATCTCTTATGTAAAAAAAGACAATTCATATATCCCTGCTACCTTACAATCCAATCTTAAAAAGAATAAAAAAAGAGCTGAGCAATTAGGAGTATATTTCATTCATAAATTATCACCAAATCTAAAGGAAGATTTCCATAATTTTTTGATATCTCATCTAGGTTTTGGCGATTTTATTTTCTTGCAACCAATAGAACATATTGATAAAAAAATCGGAATTATTAAAAATCATATAAAAACAAAAGAATTCGATAGAGCATCAAATTTAACTGAATTTGAAAAAAAATTGCAAGAAGCACCTCTAGAATCAATACAATTTCACTCAGAAAGAAATGATTTTTCAAAATGGCTTATGGCAAGGGGGGAGTTCAAACTTGCAAATAAACTACGGCCACAGAGAGTAGATGATTTTAAAACATTAGCTGAGATGCGGGAATATCTAGTGAATATCTTTAATGAAAGTAGAAGAGATAGACAATTAGGAGTGATGACTGATTTTTCAAAACAAAACTTTGAATTTGAAGCATCTTATACAAAGATCAGTGGAGACTCGCTAGGGGGAAAAGGACGCGGTATTGCATTTATCAGAACTCTGATTTCTCGTTATAAATTAACGGATAAGTATAAAGATATAAAGATCACTGTTCCAAGCACAGTTGCAATTGGAACTGATGAATTTGATAATTTTATTGAAGAAAATAATCTTCATTCTATCTATGAAAAATATGAACACTTATCTGATAATGAAATTGGTCAGATTTTCTTAAGAGCAAAGATCTCTAAAAAATTACGAGAAAATTTATCAATTGTACTTCAACATTTTAAACAACCATTAGCAATACGATCATCAAGTTTACTGGAAGATTCACAGAATCATCCGTTTGCAGGAATGTATTCTACCTATATGCTGCCCAATAATCAACAAAGTGATGAAGAAAGATTAAATCAGTTATGCAATGCAATCAAACTTGTTTATGCGTCTGTCTTTTTTTCAAATGCCCAAGTATATATTGAGGCTACTTCTGCAAAGATTGAGGAAGAAAAAATGGCAGTTATTATTCAAGAACTTGTTGGATCAGAATTTAATAATCGATTTTATCCTACATTTTCAGGTGTGGCCCAATCGTATAATTTTTATCCAACTTCCCACCAGGAAAGGGATGATGGCATTGTTAGTCTTGCTGTAGGATTAGGGTATTCGGTGGTTGGTGGTGAAAAAGTTTTACGGTTTTCACCAAAATATCCTGAGATGATACCAGATTTTTCAAACCCGAAATCAATCATGGATAATTCACAGAAATATCTTTATGTATTAAATATGAAAAAATCAGTGTCATTAACTGAAAAAGAAGAGGAAAATCTTGAAAAAATTTCCATAATGGACATAAGAAAAGATGACTCATTAAAATTTTTAGTAAGTACTTATGATCCAAATGACGGGAGAATTCGAGATGATTATACTCGAGAAGGTCCGCTTTTTGTAACATTTGCAGGTATTTTAAAATATAATGCAATACCACTTGCGTCAATATTATCTGATTTAATGAAAATTTGTGAAAAAAGTCTAGGAAGCCCTGTTGAAATAGAATTTGCAGTAAATATAGATCCAGATGAAAATAAAAAACCAGTTTTTTCAATAATTCAAATAAGGCCTTTTATCGTTGCTCAAGAACAATCAGTAATCTCATGGGATTTAGAAAAGATAGATAAAAAAAACATTCTTCTTTATTCCAATAAATCTTTAGGGAATGGCATAATTCAAACAGTAAAAGACATTGTGTATATTCCTGTAGAAACATTCGATTCCACAAACACCGTTAAGATTGCTGAAGAAGTAAGTAAATTAAATAAAAAGTTGGAAAAATCATCATATATATTGATTGGGCCGGGGAGATGGGGAACGCAGGATAGATTTCTAGGTATTCCCGTAAATTGGAGGGATATTTCTAATGTTAAGGTAATTGTTGAAACGTCCCTGAAAGATTTCAATATAAAACCATCCCAAGGGACACATTTTTTTCAAAATATCCTTTCAAAAGGCATTGGATATATAAATATATCAATTGACAAAAATAAGGACTCAATTGATTGGAATTGGCTTGACTCTCAAGAAATAAAACATAATTATCAATTTGTTCGGCATATTAAATTATCAAAGCCATTGAATATTAAACTTGATGGAAAAAAGGGAAAAGCACTGATTACTACAAAATAATCGTGCAATTAGTCACATATGTTTTTTCAATAAAATTAGTAAAGTATTGATATCCCAAAAAATATAAGATGGGTTATTTTATTAATAATTTATGCATCTATTGGAGGATTCTCGGAATCTGCAACTTTTAAAATATCTGGTTTCTGGTGAGGGAATCTCCGTTAAAATAAATGCTATTGCCCGTGATCTTCATATTCATCGAGCAACTGCTAAAAAAAAAGTTGAATTTTTATTTGATGAAAATCTTTTGACAAGACCCTTCCACCCATTTTCTTATTTGTATAATACTTATCCATTACTAGTGTTAGCTAAAGCAGATATGCCGCGCTCAAAAGCAGTTATTGATTTTTTAAAAGACGACTCACATATTTTTGCTGCGTTTTCCTGTATGGAAGGACCGTACAATACCTTTCTTATAGAATTTTTCAAAGATTTGGAGTCATATCATCATTGGCGTGAAAAAATTGTAAACGAATATAGAATCCCCTCAAGAGAAACTAGAACTGCTGCTGATACAACAATTTTTAGTAATAAATTTACTTTTAAAAACGATCCCACCTGTTTTTCATTAAATCTACAAAATGAATTCAAAAAAGAAAAATCAATTTGTATCAATGATATAGTTCTCGATGAACCAACTTCTATGATTCTAATAAATCTATTAAATGGAAAATTTATCCAAAGAAATGATACGTTTTTATCTACAGAACTAGGGATAAATCGAAAAACAGTTAAAAATAAATTGGAAAAATTGATGCAATATAATATTATTGAAAGACCAAAATGTTTTTTCCCCAATTTATTTGTTCCCCCTGGGTACAATTTAATTGTTTCATTAATTGAAGTTAAAACGAAGATGGTTGAGATAAGAGAATATATTAAACATAATAACAATATTGCTCGAGCTCAAGAGGCCAGTATAGGGAGATATAATTTTTTACTCTTTTCAGCATTTAAAGCAATAGAAGATTTTTTTAATATGGGTGAAGAATTATCTACTGAATTCTCTGGTAGTATTGGTGGAATTGAAAATATTTTCCTATCATCAAAGATGATACATACCATAAAACCTCAGAAATTGTCATTAAGTTGGATTGAAAGAAGATTATGGGACCAAAAACATAAATAATGTACAAACTTACCAGGCATATTATTACGTTTTGTATCTCATAATATATCAATATGAAAAATATTTTAGTGTACATAATGGTTAAATTTTATACTAATAATTATAAATATTGTACAATTTATAATTACATATTTATAGGGGGGTTATATATAGGGCCCCTATAATCCGCCCACATAAAATAATAGGAATGGTAAATTATGGTCAAAGAAGGCTACAATCCATTTAAAATGGCACAAGAACAATTTGATCGGATAGCAGATATGTTAGATTTAGACGATTCAACACGCGATTTATTGCGAAAACCATTGAGAGAATATCATTTTTCAATTCCGATTAAAATGGATGATGGTACAACGAAAGTATTCCAAGGATTCCGCGTTCAACATAATGATGCAAGAGGCCCAAGTAAGGGCGGTATTAGATTTCATCCTCAGGAAACAGCAGATACAGTTCGAGCACTTGCTATGTGGATGACATGGAAATGTGCAGTTGCAGATATTCCTCTTGGTGGAGGCAAAGGCGGTGTCATTTGCGACCCTCATGATTTATCAGAAAGAGAACAAGAACAGATTTGTCGCGGCTGGATCAGACAGATCGTTCGAGATATTGGTCCCGTACGTGATGTTCCTGCACCAGATGTAATGACAAGTAGTAGACATATGCTTTGGATGATGGATGAATATCAAACTATTATGGGTGGACAGTACCCAGGCGTTATTACCGGAAAACCAGTAGAATTAGGTGGTTCATTAGGCAGGACAGAAGCAACGGGGTATGGACTAGTATACCAACTACGTGAAGCTATGAAAGAAATGGATATAGATATTAATTCTGCTAAAGCAGCGATAGAAGGATTTGGTAATGTTGCTCAGTATGCTGCAGAATTATTCATTAACTATGGCGGAAAGATTGTGAGTGTATCATGCTGGGATCAAAAAGATGGGAAGGCATATTCATATTACAAGGAAGATGGAATAGATCTAGAGGCCTTAAGAAAAATTACTGATAGATTTGGAACTATTGACAAAAACAAAGCTGAGACTCTGGGATATAAACGCATGAATGGAAAGGAATGGCTCAAGCATGAGGTAGATATTCTCATTCCAGCAGCACTTGAAAATTCAATCACAAAAGAAAATGTAAAAGACATTACGAAAAGAGTAAAAATAGTAATCGCTGGTGCAAATGGCCCGATAACACCTGAAGCAGAGGATTATTTAACGGATAATAATGTTATTGTCATTCCTGATTTTTTAGCAAATGCTGGAGGAGTTGTTTGTAGTTATTTTGAACAAGTTCAATCAAATCAAAATTATTACTGGACAAAAGAAGAAGTCCTTGGAAAACTTGACAATAAAATGACTGAAGCTTTCTATAAGGTATGGGAACTAGCGCAGAGAAAAAAACTCCGAATTAGTGATGCAGCATATATGATAGCAATTCAACGAGTAGCAGATGCCTGTAAACTGAGAGGATGGATTTAACTAAAAAATGGCATTTGGCCTATGAATTCAAAAAAAATAGAAGATAGAATAATTGAAAAAATTCAGGATATTACTGATACTGAGTTAGAAATAAACGAACAAGTATGTTATACTGCTTCGGCGAATAATCGGGAGTATCGGATTAAAAAAATCCTCATTTTTTCTTCTTCTTTTGATTTTTTTCTCCTGGAAGAGGAAGGACGTCTGCAAAATCTTTTTTCTGATTGGAGTAAGTTATCTGATCATTTTAATGCGCCAACTATTACTCATATTGAATATGGCAAGGATCTCTTGGATAGATTGGATAATACACATTTTGATCTTATAATAATATTTAACACACCTCAAGAAAACAGTATCGAATCTATTTCTCGACAAATTAAAGAAAAAACAGATACACCTATTGTTTTACTTCATAATAATACAAATGAAATAAAATCGATAAAAAAACAAATTTCACCTTATATAGATAAATGTTTCACTTGGAATGGCGATGGGAAAATAATTATCAGTATCGTCCAATATTTTGAAGATGTCGTAAATATTGCACATCAGGTAGAAACCAATAATTTCAATTGCATTCTTCTTATTGAAGATTCAATTCAATTTTATTCAACTTATTTTACTGTTTATACAGAGGAAATTTTCAAGCATTTAACGCAAATAATAACAGATGAAATAAATTGTGAACAAAAAGAAATTAGATTCAAACAAAGACCATATTTTCTACACACTGATTCATATAATAAAGCAAAAGAAATATTTGAAAAATATAAACATCATATGCAATTTATAATATCGGATAATTACCTTGAAACAACCGGTGAAAAGAAACAAATAGGAATCGAACTAGCAAATATAATTCACTCAAATAAAGAGAAAATTCCCATTCTTATTCAATCATCTGATCCCATAGATAAAGATGAATTATTAAATAAAAATACAAAAATTATATCAAAAAATGAACCACAATTGATGAATGCTATACGTTCTTTTTTTAGAAAAAATTTAGGCCCCCATTCCATAAAGATATCCTCTAAAAATGAAAAAGAAAAATTTGAAATTAAAACCATTAGAGATTTAAAAAATATTCTAAAAGATATTCCCGATAAAGAATTATTAAAAAGCGCTAAAAATTTTGAATTTTCTAACTGGTTGAATAGCCTAGGAGAAACCGATCTATCATCAAAATGTAAATTAATTGAAAGTAATTGTAAAAATGGTGAAGAATTAAAAAAAGATTTTAATGAGATGATTGAACAATATTATTATACAATAAATCAAACAACGATTTCAAATTTTTCACAACGTTTTGACGATCCAACCGTTAAAATCACACGAATTGGAGAAGGAGCTCTTGGTGGTAAAGCAAGAGGCCTTGCGTTTCTAGCAAAAACAATTTCAAAATATAAAATTCAAAATCTTTTTCCAAAATTAAAAATTACAATCCCTCGTAGTATCGTTCTTTCCACAGACGTTTTTGATAAATTTATGGAATATAATTATCTAAATGATTTAGATTTTTCTAATTTATCTGATGAACGCATTTCTTCAACATTTGTTAAAGCAAGTCTCCCACCAACTATTCTTGGAGATTTAAGAGTCTTTATTCGAAATACACGTAAACCACTTATCATACGTTCTTCTGGACTTTTGGAAGATTCGTTAATGCAGCCATTTGCAGGAATTTATGCATCAATGCTGCTTCCAAATGATTCATGGGAAACAGATCTTCGATTTCAAGAGGTTTGTAATGCAATTAAACATGTTTTTTCATCAACATACTTTGAGAGAGCAAGAACATATATTAAAAGTACGCCAAAACATCTAGCAGATGAAAAAATGGCTGTTTTAATTCAAGAGCTTATTGGTGAGCGACATGGAAATTATTTTTATCCAACTATTTCAGGTGTAGCAAAATCATATAATTATTATCCTTCTAGTACATGTAAACCTGAAGATGGTATTGCATATCTTGCATTAGGACTTGGAAAATCAATCGTTGATGGTGGAAGTAGCTATGCGTTTTGCCCAGTCAAACCAAAAAAACCACTATTTGGGACTGCAAAAGAATATATGAAATATGCACAAAATAACTTTTATGCATTGAATCTACAATCTGTTTACAAATATGTAAATGTTGATGAAGACACTTCATTGGACTCCCTTGATATAGATACTGCAAAAAAACATGGCGTGTTAGAGAAAATCGTATCAACATATACTCCTCAAGATGATCAGATTTATCCTGGAATTTATGAAAATGGCGCTCTTGTTGTAGATTTTGGACCTATAATAAATTATAATATGGTTCCATTAGCAAAAGCAATTAATTTATTATTACAAATTAGTGAAATAATTCTTGGATATCCTGTTGAAATAGAATTTGCAGTAAATATTTCCAAAAACGAAAATGAACCATCTGAATTGGTTATCCTTCAGATAAGAAGTATGATACCTCCAGACAAACAAATAACGGTAAATATTGAAGATTTAAAAGAAGAAAATATACTCATTTCAAGTAAAAATTGTTTAGGAAATGGCATTGCAAAAGACATATCTGACATTCTATTTGTCGATCAAGATGCCTTTGATATGTCAAAATCAATTGAAGTTGTTGATCAAATCAGAAAAATAAATACGGAATTAATTGACCAAAAAATTCCATATTTATTAATTGGCCCTGGCCGATGGGGCTCTTCTGACCAATGGTTAGGAATACCGGTTCAATGGAGCAATATTGCAGGTGCACGTGCTATTGTTGAAACCCCGTATAAAGAACGGCATATTGACCCATCTCAAGGATCTCATTTTTTCCATGATATGATAGCATCGAATGTCATGTATCTTATCACAAAAAAAGCTGAAGATATTGACTGGGATTGGATAAAAAATCAAAAGCTTATAACAAAAAATGGTTATATCCATCACGTTAAAACAAATAAGCCCATTCAGGTAATTGTGGATGGTAAAAAAGCAGAAGGCGTAGTAATTCAAGATAAAAATAAGGTTGATTGAGTTATGGAAACAAAAACTACTGAGAAGAAAGAGTTAAACGCGTTAAAAGAACGAGTAAAGGAATTGAATTGCTTATATGGTCTAACTGATATTATAAAAGATCCAAATTTATCATTTGACAAAGCAATTGAAAAAATTCTAAAATTAATTCCTCCAGCTTGGCAATTTCCAGAAATTACCTGTGCTCGAATTATTTTGTTTGGTAAGGAATATAAGACGAATAATTTCAAAAAAACAAAATGGAGCCAAGCTGCGGATATAACTGAAGAAAAAAAAGTCATCGGTAAAATTGAAGTGAACTATTTAGAGAAAAAACCGATTGCTGATGAAGGGCCTTTTTTAACAGATGAGAGACGACTTATTGATGCTATCGCACATCAAATTGGAAAATATGCTGGAGAAAAAGAAATCAAAAATCGTTTAGATGAGGCAGAAAAAATAATCAGTTCATCTGAGAACGGAAATGGGAAAACAGAAAAGCAAGATTGGGAAGTTATTATTGATTTATTAATAAGAACAGATCCACGTACCTTACTTCGAATTACTCGTAAGATGGTGTATTATTTATATCGATATGAAAATGAAAAAATTACCAATCTTTTAGGCAGTATTTGTCCTGTGGATAGAAATGCTGCAGAAAGCCAATGGTGCGGTATAAACATGCCGAACCCTCGACAGAATTTAGAGTCATTGAAATATATTCAAAAACAAATTTTTGAAATGGCAAAAGAAAGTCTTACGCCGGATGAAATTTCACGTATGTTTCATGATTGGTTAAAACAAGATAAGGCAAGACCTCTTCTTTTATCATCTCAGAAAACAGGGATTTCCCTTGGTGAAATTACTGATGAATTGAATCGTTTTTTTGATAAGGAAGATGTTGAAACAACATTAGCCCCAGAAGATAAAATAAGTATAAGAACAGCTCTTATCAGCCGGTTTTTTACCGATAGAATTGAATATGTCAATATTGCCAAAGAATACATTACATTACTTGATTTTGTTAGCATTCTAAACCATGTAATAGGTCCTTTACAAGGTTCTGGAAAATTAGGTGGAAAGACTTCTGGAGTTGCTATTGCAGAAAAAATTATTAAAGAAGAAATGGAAAATGATTCTGTATTAAAAGACATTGATTTTCCTAAGAGCTGGTATATAACATCTGATACCATTGTGAATTTTGTTCATTATAATGATTTAGATGAAGCATTTCATATTAAATATTTAAATCCTGAACAGATCAGGCAGGAACAACCTTTTTTAGAACAAGTATTCAAAAATGCTACGTTTCCTCATGAAATAATGGAAGGATTTCGAAGAATCATTCGCAATCTTGAGGGGAAGCCAATTATTGTGCGTTCTTCCAGCTTACTTGAAGATAGTTTTGGCGCATCTTTTTCAGGTAAATATAAAAGTCTATTTGTTCCAAATACGGGCAGTGAAGATGAGCGCCTTTATAATTTGATTAATGCAATTTCGGAGGTTTACGCATCAACGTTTGGCCCTGATCCTATTGAATATCGAAGGGAAAGAGGTTTATTAGATTTTCAGGAAGAAATGGGCATATTAGTTCAGGAGGTAGTGGGAAACAAAATTGGCCATTATTATCTACCTTCCTTTGCAGGGGTTGCCTTTAGCAGAAATGAATTCAGATGGTCTCCCCGGATAAGACGGGAGGACGGTATGATACGAATCGTTCCTGGTCTTGGAACAAGAGCCGTTGATCGAGTAGGTAATGATTATCCAATAATTGTCTCACCAAACCGGCCAGAATTGAGAGTAAACACCCTTATTAATGAACAAATTCAATATTCTCCTAAATATTTAGATGTAATAAATTTAAAATCTGGTGCTATAGAAACAGTGGAAGCTATCGAGTTTTTTAGAGAATATGCAGAAGAATTTCCAAATGTTTCTGAACTTATTTCTATTCATAAAGATGGTCGTTTGGTAGAACCCAACATTTTATTTGATCCGAAAGAAGCAGATATCATTATAACTTTTTCAAAATTATTTGAAAAAACAACCTTTTTACAAAAAATGAAGAAGATTATGAAAGCGTTAGAGGATCATATTGGTTCACCTGTTGATGTTGAATTTGCATCAAATGGAAAAACGCTTTATATTTTACAATGTAGACCACAAAGCCAAGGCGTTGGAAGAAATCGTGTGCCGATTCCAACAGATATTCCTAAGAAAAACATGATTTTTTCAGCAAACAGATATATAACCACTAGTCAAATTGAAAATATTGAATATATTGTCTATGTTGAACCAGAAGCATATTTAAGCCTCAAATCACGTGAAGAGATGAGAAAAATTGCAGAAGTTATTAATCAGCTTAATCAAGAACTTCCCAAAAGAAGATTCATTCTAATGGGTCCGGGTAGATGGGGAAGTCGTGGTGATATCAAACTAGGAGTTCCCGTAAATTATGGCGATATTAATAATACAACATTGCTGGTTGAGATTGCACGAAAAAAAGGCGAATACACTCCTGAACTTAGCTTTGGTACCCATTTTTTCCAAGATCTTGTGGAAGCAGACATTCGATATTTACCATTATATCCAGATGAACAGGATACTATTTTTAATGAAGAATTGTTTAGAATAGCTCCGAATCATTTATCAGAAGTAGTACCTCAATATGAGAAATATACTGATGTAGTAAAACTTATTGATGTACATGATTTGATAGAAGGGGGCACATTATCTATTATTATGGATGGTGATGAAAACAAAGCACTTTCATTTTTAAAAGCTCCTGACCACTGGGACTGGCGATTACAGAAAACATATGAGCTTGGAAAGAAAATTGATAGTAAAGCATATGGTGTGAAAGCATTGTACTTAATAGGAAGTACAAAATCTGGCAAAGCGGGACCTGCAAGTGACATCGATTTAATAGTTCATTTTGATGGAACGGAAGAACAAAAAGAACGATTGCTTGAATGGTTCGATATACAAGACAAACAATTCATTGAAGAGAATAAGAACCGAACTGGTGTGAATACCTCGTACTTATTAGACATTCATTTTGTTACTGATAAAGATATTAAAAGAAATACCAGTTGGGCAACCCATATCACATCACCCTATTTAAGCGCAAAAAAGATTCCAATATCACATGATCATTAAAGAAGCATTTCAGTTCTATATGCTTTATCCATATGATTGGTATCAAAGGAGATATAATAAAATTCAGCATGCTCATGTGTGCCAGTAAATGCATGAGTACTGCCAATTTTTTCATTCCAATGTCCGGTAATATTTACCGTTTCATGAACATGACCGTGAAGAGTAATAAACGGTTTATACTTGGCAATAAATCGCTGGATGGCAACACTTCCGATATGAACGTCTAGGGGCGCGTAATCTACTGTTTTTCCATCAAGGCCTGCCCTATCTAACAATGAATTATATGGTGGTGCATGAAAGAGAAATATTGTTTTTTTCGGAGGTGCATTTTGAGCCAGAACGTCCAAGTCTGCCTTAATAGTTGAAAACCGTATGAGATCTTTTTCAACCGGTATTGATCGAATGCCCTCTTCTGGGGAAACACTATTGATATCAACATATCGTGATATGTCATATTTTTCCCAATCCTTTAATTGGAAGGGGGTAGGTGGAACAAATGAATAACCAGATACAAAAAGTTCATGATATTGAACTGTTTTAAAATGCACATAATCAATAATTCCATTTTTATCCGCATTTATTAATATATCTTCATTTATTCGTGGATCATCATTTCCTAGGATGACAAAACAACGTATGTTTTTTTGCAGATTTTCCCTAATTTTTTGTAAAGGTTGGAATAATTGTTTTTCTATAAAATCAGCTGCACTTTCATGAATTGCATAGGTATTAGGAAGGATGTCTCCACCAATGAAAACACCATCCGGTTGTTCTTTTTCAATAGTTTGTAAAAAAAGACGATATTTTTTTACATTGCCATGTAAATCTGATGTAAATAGATTTTTCAAAAATATTATCTCCATTTTTTTGATGATTATATGATTTTAACGAAATAATAATTTATATTATAATATTTCTCTTTTTTGATAATTCTTACATCACTTATATTTATGGTCATTTATCATTATAATTATTTCCATTTAACTAAAATTACCTAGTTTTCTTGGTAAAAGTTTTAATAAAAATCCTATTTACCTGTTTTTATAGCTAAAAACTCAGAGAGGCGTGTTTGATATGTATGAGATACTGGACAAACAGGTATTATCAGATACTGTAAAACTAATGAAAATTAAGGCACCCCTTGTTGCAAAACATGCACATGCTGGTCAATTTATTATATTAAGAATTGATGAAGAAGGAGAGCGAATACCTTTAACCATAGCGGACTACGATCGGAAGAATGGCACTATTACGATTATTTTTATGGAAGTAGGGAAAACTACTAAGCAACTTGGTAAAATGAAAAAAGGAGAATATTTACTTAACTTTGTTGGACCTCTTGGTGAGGCATCAGAAATTGAGAAATATGGAACCGTGGTATGCATTGGAGGAGGCGTTGGTATTGCGCCATTATATCCGATCATTAGAGCATTAAAACAAGCAGGTAATTACGTGATATCAATTCTTGGTGCTCGGAATGAATCATTGTTAATGCTTGAAAATGAAATTGGAGAGTTCAGTGATGAATTACATATTGCAACAGATGATGGTTCAAAGGGAACTAAAGGGTTTGTTACTACGGTTTTACAAAAACTAATCGATGAAGGAAAAGACATCAATATTGTATGGGCTATTGGTCCTGTTATTATGATGAAAGTGGTTACAGATTTAACCAAGAAATATGATTTGAAAACTATTGTTTCCTTAAATCCTATAATGGTAGATGGAACCGGAATGTGTGGTGGATGTCGCGTATCTGTTGGTGGGGAAACAAAGTTTGCTTGTGTTGACGGTCCTGAATTCGATGGCCATTTAGTTGATTTTGATAATTTAATGCTTCGAAACCGAAGGTTTTTACGAGAAGAGGAAAAATCCTGTAAGATGCTTGAGAAGGTGGATTAAATGGCAGTGAAAAAACAAAAACATGAAATGCCTGAGCAGAAACCAGAAGAAAGAATAAAAAATTTTAATGAAGTTCCTTATGGGTATCCTCCAGAAGTTGCTATAGAGGAGGCAAAACGATGCATTCAATGTAAAAACCGACCTTGCACGAAAGGATGTCCTGTAGAGATTGATATTCCTGAGTTTATTAAGGAAATTGCCAAGGGTGATTTTGCAAAAGCAGTTGAGATTTTAAAAAGTAAAACCAGTCTTCCTGCGGTTTGTGGCCGTGTGTGTCCTTATGAAAGTCAATGTGAAGGAAATTGTACCCTTTTAAAACTTGGAGAATCGGTTGGTATCGGAAGACTGGAGCGTTTTCTTGCTGATTGGGAACGAGAAAATGGTGTGAAAGAGCCAAAAAAAGTAAAGCCTACTGGAAAAAGCGTAGCCGTCATTGGTGCTGGCCCTGCTGGTTTAACCTGTGCAGGAGATCTTGCAAAAAAAGGACATAAAGTCGTCATCTATGAGGCATTACATGCCCCAGGTGGCGTATTAATGTATGGTATTCCAGAATTCCGTCTTCCAAAAGCAATTGTTCATGCAGAAGTTGATTACATTAAAAAACTAGGTGTGGATATCAATTATGATGTGGTCGTTGGAAAAACAATTACCATGGAAGAATTAATGGATGAATTCGATGCAATTTTTATTGCCACTGGTGCAGGACTTCCACGCTGGTTAAATGTTCCTGGTGAAAACCTGGATGGTGTGTATTCTGCAAATGAATTTTTAACTAGGATTAATATGATGAAAGCATATGATTTTCCACATTATTGTACTCCTTGTTCTGTTGGTGGTACAGTGGCAACGTTTGGTGCTGGAAATGTTGCAATGGATTGTGCTCGTACTGCTCTTCGTATGGGTGCAAAAAAATCATATATTATTTATCGTCGAACGGAAAAGGAGATGCCTGCTAGAATTGAAGAAGTACATCATGCAAAACAGGAAGGGGTAATTTTTAAACTTCTCACCAGCCCAGTTGCATTCATCGGTGATGATAAAGGAAAAATTACTGGAGTGAAATGCATTCAAATGGAATTAGGCGAACCTGATGATAGTGGAAGACGAAGACCGGTTCCTATTAAAGATTCTGAATTTGAAATTTCTATCGATACTGCTCTTGTTGCTATTGGGCAAAGTCCAAACCCGCTTATCGCTCAGAGTTTTAAGGATTTAGAAACCGAACGATGGGGCAATATCAAAGTAGATGAAAATGGAAAAACAAATATTGAAGGCGTTTATGCAGGCGGCGATATTGCCACGGGAGCTGCAACGGTTATTCTTGCTATGGGTGCAGGAAAGAAATCAGCAAAAGCAATTGATTCTTATTTAAAATCGAAATAAGATGAAAAGAAATATTCCTTCTTTTCCTTTTTTATACTTTTTATTAAGAATTACATTAATAACTTG
>CAZWQV010000028.1:0-25210 GCA_964636235.1 uncultured Thermoplasmatales archaeon | reverse complement strand
TTTATTGAATACTGTCAGCAATATATGCCTGAAGTTCTTGAGAGTTTCAAAAAATTATTTAAAACAGGTGCTGTGGATATTATCGATGAAACGTATTACCACTCACTTTCTAGTTTATATGATGATCTTGATGAATTTGAAGAGCAAATACATATGCACAATCAATTAATAAAAAAAATATTTAACTACAAACCAAAAGTATTCAGAAATACTGAGACAATTTATGATAACAGGATAGCTAGAAAGATTGCTCAACTAGGTTACAAGGGCATTCTTACAGAGGGAACTGAGAAAATTTTGAGGGAGCGATCACCAAATTATCTATACAAACCTAATAATACAGATATAAAAATATTATTAAGAAATTATAAATTAAGTGATGATATTGGTTTTCGATTCTCAACTAGGAGCTGGTCTGAATATCCGTTAACCGCAGATAAATATGCTCGATGGATATCTCGTAGTAATGGAGATATTATCAATTTATTTCTGGATTATGAAACCTTTGGAGAACATCAATGGACAGAAACTGGTGTGTTTGAATTTCTAAAACATTTACCTAATGAAATATTAAAATATAATCATCTTGATTTTGTCACAGTGAGTGAAGCTGTTGATAGGTTTAATTCTGTTGATGAAATAGATGTTCCATGGGCAATTTCTTGGGCAGATGAGGATCGTGATGTAAGTACATGGCTCGGTAATGAGATGCAAATTGCATGCTTTAATGAACTTAAAAACATAGGTCATCTAATCAAATCCAATGGAAATAAGGAATTTTTGAAAACATGGCGTAGTCTTCAAACATCAGATCACCTTTATTATTGTTCAACAAAAGGTCTTGCAGATGGAGACGTTCATGCATATTTTAGCCCATATGAAAATCCTTATGAAGGATTCATTAATTACATGAATGTTTTACAAGATTTAAAACACAAGGTGGCACATTAATATGAATCAATATGATTTAAAAGAACCTCCATGGGTTTATTCACCAACTGAAGTAATGGATTGGATTAATGCATCTTATCCAGTACATAAAGTAAAAAAATCTCATGTGAAAAGATCAAAAGAAATTGAATATCTTGAAGACATTGATATATCGTTAGACATCAATGTGGAAAAAACAATTATATCTCCATCCAATTTTTTTAATGAATTGTTGGAAAAAATAACTGGGTTGACCTATATTGAAGATCATTTTGAGATACTTCCAACAACTGAACTAATAATACGGGGACTAGCAAAAGCAAAATTTCACAATATGGTTAAAATTACATTGGATAATGAAATTATCTATGAAAATGCCGAAAATGGACATGATATTCGAAATACTATTAAGTTATTAATGGAGCAAACAAAACTAAAAAAAAAGGGAAAATCATTAGAGATAATAGCAAAAAAGAATGATAATGATGGCTGTATTGCAGTTATTCACATTCAAAAAATTCATCCCAAAAAAGTCCATGCAATAAATATAAAAATTAAGGGACGAATTGAGGAGTATCTCTTTCATGAATTTTTAAATTATCTAAGAGATCATTTATCAATAACAGTTTCTAATGATTAAATTTAAACTTCATATAGGATACAATCAGAAAAAACATATTTATTTATAATTTGTTCATTTAATTATAAGTAATATTATTCCGCTATGATTATTTATATTATTAATAAATAGAAAAAAATATTGTGATAATAATTGATTGAACATTAGTTTCTATTTTAAAACAACCCTCTATTTATTAGTTATCTCATGATTGTTTTTTATTTATTTTTCAATTGTATTTTAGATATAGATTTAAACGAATAGGTTCTATTTCAAAATGAATTGATTATGAAAAAAAAACAAGGAAAGTATAATGTCATACCAAATTATAATCTACATAAATTAATTATAAGAAAAGTTGATGATTTGAATCAAATTTCCAATCAATTTGAAAATTATTTTAAAAAAGCAATCAAAAGAGGGATTTTATGAAAGATATAGGAGTAAAAAAGTTATTATTACCTCCTGTATTACTATTGGTATTATCAGTTTCATTATCTGGTTGCACTTAAATTACAAATAATAACGTAAAAAAAGTGGAGATGTATAAATTAATTAAATATCTTAAATAATGATTGAGGGAAAGAATGAAGAAAAGAAATTTTGATATTCCTAAAAGAATAGAAGGTCTAAATGATTTATCAAATAATTTTTGGTGGAGTTGGAATAATGATGCTAGAATTCTTTACAAAATGTTAAGTAGATCTGGATGGAAATTAAGCGGACATAATCCAGTGAAAATGCTTTCAGAGATTGATAAGAAAACTTATGAAAATGCTATAAAGGACCAAAGATTTTTACGTCATTATGATGCAGTTATCTCAAGATTTAATGATGGTCTAAAGAAAGAAAATAGCTGGTTTAAAGAAGAAATCGGCAATATAAAAGATTTGACCATAACCTTTCTTTCAGCAGAATATGGCCTGCATCATTCTTTACCTTTTTACGCTGGTGGTTTAGGATTTTTAGCTGGAGATTTGCTAAAAGAATGTAGTGATCTAGGTATCCCCATGGTCGCACTTGGATTTATGTATCCTAAAGGATATTTTAAACAAAGAATTACAGTTGATGGATGGCAGATTAATCAGGATGAGCCAATTGATAGAGAAAATGCATCTATTTCAAAAGTATACAAAGAAAATGGAGAAAGACTAGTAATCAAAATCCCTATAATAGAACCATCAATTTTTGTTGAAGTATGGCTAGTTCAAGTTGGCCGAGTTCGTTTATATTTAATTGATACAGATATCGATGAAAATGATCCATGGAATCGAGGAATAACATCTCATCTTTATGTTGGAAACCATGAGCAGCGTTTAAGACAAGAAATAGTCCTTGGAATTGGTGGAACTCATGTATTAAAAAAACTTGGTGTTAATTGTTCAATTCTTCATCTTAATGAAGGCCATACTGTTTTTGCCATTTTAGAGCGAATTAGAGAATACATTGAAAAGGGAATGAATTTTAATGAAGCATTTGAACGCGTTAAATCAACAACAATTTTTACTACACATACCCCCGTTGCAGCAGGTAATGATGTTTTTCCCTTTTCTTTAATGGAAAAATACTTTAATAATTATTGGACTAATCTAAAGTTAGATCGAGAATCATTTTTTCAATTGGGTGTTGATCCAAAGAACCCTAATGATGGTTTTAACATGGCCGCTTTTGCACTTAAAGCTTCAAAATATCATAATGCAGTAAGTAAGCGTCATGGAGAGGTTGCTCGAGAAATGTGGCAGTCTCTTTGGCCAAAGATAGCAGTTGATAAAATACCTATAGAATCAATTACCAATGGAGTTCATGTACCAACGTGGATTGAGCCTAGAATGAAACTTCTTTATGACAAATATTTAGGATCTTACTGGCTATCCGATCATGATAATAAAGATATTTGGGAATTGATTGATGACATTCCTGATTCTGAGCTATGGGAAACACATAACTGGCTGAAAACAAAACTTGTTTTGCGAATAATGGAGAGGGCAAGGGAAATATGGATGAATGAAAATCCAGATCCTCGTATTATTCTTGCATCAGGAAGTTTATTAGATCCTACTATTTTAACCATAGGTTTTGCCCGTCGTTTTGCTTCATATAAAAGGGCAACATTGATTTTACATGACCTTCAAAGATTAAAACAAATAGTAAATAATCGTTGGAAACCCGTTCAAATTATCTTTGCTGGAAAAGCTCATCCTGCAGATGATCAAGGCAAACAAATATTACAAGAAATTTTTAATGCTGCAAAAGACCCCTCTTTTGGAGGACGGATAGTATTTATCGAAGATTATGATGAACAGTTAGCTCAATACCTCGTTCATGGAGTTGATGTATGGTTAAATAATCCACGTCCGCCATTTGAAGCATGTGGAACAAGTGGAATGAAAGCTTCATTGAATGGTGTACCGCATTTAAGTATTCTTGACGGATGGTGGATTGAAGGATATAATGGTAAAAATGGTTGGACTATTGGTAATAACAAAGAAGAACATGAGGATTCTACAGATGCAACGGATTTGTACAATGTTCTTGAAAAAGAAGTGATTCCACGTTTTTATAATATTAACGATGAAGGCATTCCTTCTGAGTGGATAAGGATGATGAAAGAGGCGATTAAAAGTACAGCACCCCTGTTTAGTGCTAGAAGAATGGCAAAAGAATATACAATGAAATTTTACAAAAAAGCAATGAAATCGTTACAGGAATAATACTGTTATTAGTATTATTTTTGAAGGAACTATTCAATTGTTATAATACCTAGTGAATCTGTTCCACCTTTTTGCTTAGCAAACCTCCGTTGGGTTAAAATAACTTTATCTTCTTTCTTGACTAAAGATGCATTTTTTACAAAGGTGAGGATGAATTCATGCCAGCTTTCTAATTTATTATTTGAAAAAAAAGGAAAAACACCATATGAAAAAGAAAGAAAGGTGCAGGTATCCTTATTTCTACTGAATGCGAGGATCCAACAATTAGGCTTAAACCTGGATATTCTTCTTGCTGTATTTCCACTTTCAGTTGGAGTAAAGACAAATTTAATTTTCAAAATTTCTGTGGCTTCAATCACATTAAGTGAAATGACATCTGCAATACTAATATTGTTATAATTAATTGATTTCTTCAATTGATTTCGAAGATTATTTGTGAATCCTTCGATATTTCGGTTACGTTCAATATATATTGCAATTTTTGCCATCATTGTTACAGTTTCGATAGGAAAATTTCCAATTGCAGTTTCTTCAGATAACATTATTGCATCTGTTCCATCTAATATCGAATTTGCTACATCAGTTACCTCTGCACGGGTTGGCCGAGTATTTTTTGTCATGGATTCAAGCATTTGCGTAGCAGTGATAACTGGACAACCTACAAGATTTGCTTTTCTGATAAGCTTTTTTTGTATGACCGGTACTTCTTGTAAAGGGATCTCTACTCCAAGATCACCTCGCGCAATCATAACACCATCTGCTGATTTTAGAATCTCATCAAAATTCTTTATAGCTTCTCTTCTTTCAATCTTTGCGATGCAATGTATGGTTTTTCCCTTTTTTCTTGCATATTCTTTTACTTTCAGAATATCATCTTTGCTTTTAATGAAAGAAAGACCAAATGTATTAACATCTAAATTTAAACAAAAATCAACAATCTCAAGGTCTCTATCTGTAATAGTATCTAAAAATAATTCTGCACCTGGAATACTAAATCCCTTATGGGAAAGGATAATACCCCCTATGATAACTTTACATTTTATAATATCATTATTTACTGATAATGCCTTTAATTCAATAAGTCCATCATTTAGATAAATTTTACTTCCTTTTGAAACACTATCAGGCAATCTTGCATAATCAACAGGTATTATAGATGATGATCCTAAAACATCCTTTGTTGTAAGAGTAACATAATCTCCTTTTTTGAGAGTTATTGGTTCAGACTCTAATGTTCCAATACGAATTTTTGCTCCGGGTAAATCAACAAGTATTGTTAAAGCAATATCTGAATGTGCTGTTATTTTTTTAATTAATTGTATGGTTTTTTTATGTTCATCTAAACTTCCATGAGAAAAATTAAGTCGTGCAATACTCATTCCATTTTTTATCATTTTTTTAATTACATGAGAAGAGTTAGAGGCAGGTCCAATAGTACATATTATTTTTGTTTTATGCAAAGGTAGTATTATTTTTTTTGAGTTGGGCATTAAATATCACCAATAATTCAATCTTTTAGAAGATACTATGTATTAGTATTTAATCTCTATATAAAGGATTGTTATTATTATCAATTTAAACCAATCAAAATTCACATATTACAGTTGATATTAAAAGTATAAATTGAAATGGAAAGCAAATTTATAATTATATTGAAATTGTTTTTAATATTATTCTAAGTTATTATCTTAAACTATTAATTATTTTTTAATATTTGAATAATAAAATCTTTAAATGAAAAAAAATAATCCTATATGCGTACGAAAATCATTATATCATAAGTAATCAAGAAGGTGAAACAATTGGGATGTAATTTAATTCCAATAATCAAAGATTCCATGAGAAAAGAAAAAAATAATTTTTCAGTTTCAGAGAAAAAATTCTCTGAATTTTGGCATAATGATAAAACTGATTCAATCACTGTAAGATTTAAAATAAATAAATCTCAGGATGAGATATTTTATGATGTGTATTCACCAAAATTAATTGGTCGTTTAAAAGAAGAAACAATTCAAGATGTTAAGCGTCTCGATTTTATCAATGAAGAAAATAGAAGATGGAATATGGCAGTAACTATTGAAAATATCTGGCTTAATTTAGATGAAATTGAAATTTAGGCAATGGAAAATAATTTTGATTTAAAAGAAAAACAATTAATATAAAGGAATAAATTAATCTGGTAGTGGTTGAAATATGTATGGCTATATTTTAATAAGTACAAAGAGTTTATATGAACATGAGGTTTCTAAAGAATTATCTAAGTTTGATGAAATAGTTGATATTGAACCGTTGCTTGTTGAAGAAACTGCTTTAGCAGATCCATTTTTTGAAGAATATGATTTAATTGCAAAAATTAAAGCGGATGATTTCAACGTTTTCAAAAAATTTGTAGATGAGAAAATTCATACTATATATGGTGTTGAAAAAATTAAATTTATTTCAAGACTGCAATAATAAAGTTTTAAAAAAAAATCAACACTGGTTTTAATAAAATCTGAATTAATGTTTTGAGTTTTTTTTTAATATTTAATTCTTCACTTATAAGAGTAATCATACGCTCTATTAATCGATGTTCTCTGATTAGAAGTCCTTATGGGTTTCATTCTATAGTTCCTTAATTTTTTTGTTTAATATAATGACATAACTTTCTAATTAAGCAATAAAATGTTTACGTGTAATTTATTATTGTTTAACTTTAACATAACTTGAAAAATACATTAACTATTAATTTGAGAACTCAAATATTTATGCAATAATTGTAATAAATTTATTTCATCTTCTGATAAATAACGAGCTCTTATTTTGTTTTCTCTTTCTAATAACATTTTACAACACCTTATTCATCCTAAAAATTAATTTCGTTGATAAGAATATCTTAAAAACACTTTAAAAATATCTTAAATACTTTTATATTTTTCAAATCTTATTAAAAAAAAATACCATTAAGTATTATTAAGATGTTAGAACATCTATTTACTTTGTTATACGGAGAAAGATAATATGGATAATTCATTTTATAAAAACGTCTTAGATCAAATTGACAATATTGCAAATATTATCAAATTAGATCCTGGTATTTTTAAAATAATTAGACAACCTGAACGAGAGCTTACTGTGGCAATTCCAATTGAGAGAGAAAACGGCAATATAGATGTATTTACTGGTTTTAGAGTGCAGCATTCTAGTGCACGCGGGCCATGCAAAGGCGGAATACGATATCACCCTAGTACTAATCTTGATGAGGTGAAAGCACTTGCTACATTAATGACTTTAAAATGTGCCGTTGCTAATATCCCATATGGTGGTGCAAAAGGTGGAATTCAATGTGATCCTTCAGTACTTACTAATAAGGAACTCATGCATATTACTAAGCGATATGCATCAATGATACTTCCAATTATTGGACCACACCGTGATATTCCCGCTCCAGATGTCAATACTAATGAGATAACGATGGGTTGGATCATGGATGCAGTGAGTATGCATGAAGGACAAACGGTATTAGATATTGTAACAGGCAAACCAATTGAGTTGGGGGGATCTCTTGGTAGAAAAGAAGCAACAGGCCGCGGAGTTATGATAAATACTATTGAATTACTCCAAAGATATAAGAAAAATCCTAAAACTATTAAAATTGCCGTTCAAGGTTTCGGAAATGTTGGCTCTGTTGCATCATCCTTACTTGCAGATCAAGGATGCAAGATTGTAGCAGTAAGTGATTACTCTGGTGGAGTGTATAACAGCAATGGCCTCGATATAAAAAAATTAAAAGATTATGTATTTCACAAGAATGGCAAGCAATATTTCAAAGATTATTCCCAAAGAAAAAATGAAGTTTTAATTTCAAATGAAGAATTATTAGAACTAGATGTAGATATTTTAATACCTGCAGCATTAGAAAATCAGATTATCTCAAAAAATGCTGATGATATAAAAGCAGATATTATTATCGAAGGAGCAAATGGCCCGATAACAAGAGAAGCAGATATGATATTAGAAGAAAACAACAAGATAATTGTTCCAGATATACTAGCAAATAGTGGTGGTGTCATCGTATCTTATTTTGAATGGGTTCAAGGGATCCAATCGTTCTTTTGGGATCTAAAGGAAATTAATGAAAATCTTAGAAAAATCATGATGAAAAGTTTTAATGAAGTATGGAATCTATCTAAAAAAGAGAATGTATCATTACGAACATCAGCATTTATGATTTCACTTAAAAAAATTGCACGAGCAGTTGAATTGAGAGGGATATTTCCATAAAAATATCAAATTTAACTTATATAATAAACAAACTTAGCATAATTAAAATATATTTATTTTAACACCTCGCCAACAACAATCTCGATTGGCAAACCCCACATTAAAAAAACTGATGAAAAACCTATTTGAAAACCATTTTTTCTTAATTCCTCCTCTACAAAAATTGGTCTACAGTCCAGTGATTTTGAAAAAATAGTATGTAACCACTCATATATGTGAACCATAGCATTATCATGTTTTTTAGATAACGATTCAACACAAATAGTACCCTTATTTTTAAGAACTCGAAAACATTCGGATAATACCTTAGGAATTTCAGGAGTATCAAAGAGCTCTAAAGTAAAACTCATGAATATTTTATCAAAAAAATTTGATATAAACGAAAGATTAACAGCATCTGTACAAATCAATTCAACACGATTCAATAAATCTTTTTCGACAAGTTTTTTTCTGGTAATATCTATCATCTTATCTGAAATATCAACACCGTAAACCTTGCCATATTTACCAACAAGTTGAGCTAGATTAAGGACGCTCTCACCTGTACCTATTCCTATTTCAAGAACAATGTCACCTTCTTTAACGGATAAAACTTCAATACCTTTGTTTATATATTTTCTTTCAAAACTTCCTTCAGAAAAATCATAAAAATAACTGATGTGATTATAGAATTCTCTTGCTTCTTCCTTTGAACGAGTGACACGAGTTATTTGATTTAAAGTCACCAAAATTTCACCACAAGATCTTCTTTCAATTTTTATGTCTGATGATCCTCCCTCATCTTAATTGCATGTAATACATCTGACCAAGCGACTATACCAACTATTTTATTGTCTTCTAGTACAATTAATCTATCATTGTGATTTTTTGCCATTATTTTAAAAGCATTAATTGCATCGTCATTAGGAGATATAGTAAGAAAATTATTATGCATTACATCTTTAATAAATACACTATCCTGCCGATCTTTACCTATTCCACGTATGTCAAGAATTGATACAGTTCCAATAATTTTTCCATTTTCCATTACCGGGTATCCAAGATGTTTATGAGCAAACATATAATCTGAAAGCTTACGTAGGCTCATATCTGGTGTAACTGATTCTACATTATATGTCATAATATCTTTTACTTTAACATTTTCCAATGCTAGAGTAACTCCTAATGCTTGCTGCTCCTGAGATGCTCCTAAATAAATAAATATAGCAATAAAAGTCAACCATATATTATAGAATATTCCAAAAACAGCCATAAAAACAGCAATACCTTTGCCAAAGGTTGATGCAGTATTCGTGGCTTTTTTATAGTCCATGTGCATGGCAAGACCCGCTCTAAGTACCCTTCCACCATCAATAGGAAATGCAGGAATAAGATTAAAACCTGCTAATAATAAGTTATAAAATGCAAGCGTACCAAAAGAAATTGAAATAATATTCACTACTAAAGAATTATTATATAAGTTTATAAAAAGATACAAGAGAAGAAAGATAACACCAATAATAATACTTACTACAGGACCAATAATAGCGATTCTTAATTCTTGTTTTGGATTTTGAGGAATTTCCTCTGCTTGAGAAACCCCGCCAAAAATAAAAAGAGTAATCCCATTTACTTTATAACCCAATTTCTGAGTTATATAAGAATGACCTAACTCATGCAAGAGAATGCAAATAAATAGAGCAATTGAAATAATAACTCCTAATAGAAATTGAATAGAAAAACTTACAGGTAGACCCGCAAAACCTATTATAAAACCAAAAATTTCAAGACTCTCGGCAGAAAAAGCCCAGGCAAACAACGCAAGGATAATAATCAAAGAAAAATGAACCTTAATAGGAATACCAATAATTTTCCCAATTTGAAAACTTGTTTTCATAGGTATCTATTAGTTAATTGATATTATTAATAATGACTTAAAAACAAGTGAAAAATAATTTAACAATACATATATAACGGGTAAGCACATTATTAAAAAAATTAAAATCTCTAATCATATTTTCAAACATAAATCTAAGTAATTATTTTTTGACATTTTTTATTAATTGTTCTATTAATACAATCATAAACTATATTACTCTTAGAAGCTACTAATTAACTCATTAGAAAAATCAGGATATCTTTGACGTTTTTTTTGGATATATAATATAAAAGCTATTATTATTCCAATTAATAACATCATCTCTCTTAGAAAAACACCAATATCTGAATTTGTTGCTATACCCAAAAATCCAGTTGCATCATATGCGCCATGAATTACTGCAGGAATAATAAGATTTCCTCCTGAAAAATAATATGTGGCAGCCATTGAAATTCCAAAGAATGTTATATCAGTGAACTGAACCAAAGATGCTACTCCATACACCTGTGCATAATAGAGATGAGCCATGGCAAATAATCCTCCGGATACAATTGCAAGGAAAAACCAATGTCTTCCATTAAAAATGTTTATTAAACCACCAAAAACAAATCCTCTAAATAGATATTCTTCAATTGGTCCTACAATAAGGAAAGAAATTAATATCATCCACCATGCGATTTCAGGTGATACATGAACTACTGGATTTGGTTTATGTAATAAGTTTATTGCAGAGGGATCAAAAAATAGGAGGAAAAAATAAATTACCGTAGCTAGTATTATTCCAATCAATGTAAAAAGACCATAAAAGCCCAGACCAAGGGGTATTGCAGATGATATATTTCGAAATACCCTTTTAATGATATGATGCCCCCAAAGAAAACTTATAGTTATTACCGGTATTCCATATACAATAGCAAATTCAATACTGGGATTTATTTCATTAATAAAATATTGTGAGTAAGCTGAAACAAATATTACTATTAATCCTATAATATAAGTAAGGCTTGAAAGAGGTTTTTCGGTTTGTTTTTGAATAAAATTCTGATTTTCCATCTTGAACTCCCTCAACTGTAAATTTTATTTTATGATTTTATTTAAGTCTTCAATAAATTTCATTGGGTTTTTTGGAGTAATAACAAAATTATATCCTTTTTTTGTAGAAATTAAAACACCATCATCAAAATTGGTCATCGCAACTGTTGCATTACCAATACCTGGAAGGTAGTATCTACCACCTAGAAAACTAGCGCCAAAAAGCCGAAAACCAAGAGGAATAGGAACTTTTTTAACCTCTTTTATTTCAGAAAATATAATCTCATGAGTTTTTAGTAAACCATGGATGATAAGGGCATCATTTGAAATTATAAAATTTAATCTATAAGCCCGATATAAAGTAAAACCTATTATTAAAAAAACGAAAAAAAACGTAATAATAAAAATTACTTTTCCAAAATATTCCATAGAGGTAAGAAGCGGAATACCAATAGACATAATACCCAAAAAAATCAACATAGCCCAGTATAAACCTGCAATCCACCTTGAAACTTTTGATGTAAATATAATACCGCTATCATATCTCAAGGTTTTTTTCCTCCACTTTGTTCTTGTAACCAATTAGTAAGATTATCTAACACTCTTTCATCAAAATCAGTTGTTATAGATTTCAAGGAAGTCTTTGGATCCATATTCCCTGGATTATATCGCAGCATATGATTTAAATCTGGCAATATTACTAATGTGACATTAATGTTATGTTGGAGTAAAATTTTTTCCAATTTTTTCCCTTCTTCTGAGGGTACCTGATAATCTTTCTCTCCAAAGACCAATAAAACAGGGCAGGTTAATTTTCCTGCAATTTCCTCAAAATTATAATCAAAACTTTGGATAAACCATTGAGGACGAAACTGTTTTGCAATTGCATTTTTAACCATATTAGCAGGAAGTATTCTGAATCCAAAAGAGACTTTTGAAAAATTCATTTTTATTTTATTTGCATCTATTTGATCCCAATTTCTATATTTTCTCATTAAATCAAATGTCTTTTTAAAGGCATTTGTAAGTTGGTCGACTTTTTCTTTTGATTTTCCTTTCATTGTAAAAATATGTCCGATTTGTCGAACAACCTCTTCATCAAAAGGAGTAATTGGAGAAGCTATACCAATAAATCCTTTAATATTATTATTTTCTGATGTCAGAATCATTCCAACAATTCCTCCTTCACTATGACCAAGAACAAAAATATTTTTAAATGAATGCTCTTTTGTTGTTGAAAGAAATTGTAATGCTGATCTTGCATCATTTACAATATCATTAAAACCAACTTGTTGCTCTAAATCTTTTGTTTTCCCCACGCCTCTCTTATCATATCTTAAACTTGCAAATCCTTTTTGAGCAAGATGAGCAGAAATAAATTTCATATTATTCGAAATAAACTTATGTAAACCTTTTTTTGCATTTTCATCTCTATCAGTTGGACCCGATCCGGGTAACAATAGTATTACAGAAGATGCCTGAGAATTAGTTGGAAGAGCCAGAGTCCCTTCCAAATTAATATTCCCACTTTGAAAAGTAATATTTTCTTCAATATAATCTTTAATTTGTGTCATAACTTCACCATAAAACATTTATCAGTTTTGATTATTTCCAATCAAATTCTTCTATAGCAAACCATGAACAATTTCTGCACACCCCTTACAGATGTGCCTTAATTCATTATTTATCTCTATCTCATGAATATTAAAATGCTCCTGTTCTTCACCACATACACAACAAATATATTTATCTTTTTTATTATTTGAATGGTGTAAGGTATAAATATCTTTATTTGGAACAGTTTCAGTTTCATATTTATTTTTGGTCATTATTTTCTACCTCATACTCAGATTCTTATTGTTATTCCATTTATTGTATGAACATCCAAATCTATCAATCTTTTCACGAATGTAATTTTTTTGTATTTTTCAAATAAACATTTACCACCAGCATTATCAATTTTATTAAAAAACAACTGAAAAATAAATCAAATATAATTAATAAAAAAAAAATTAGTTTAAGGTATGTTATTCGTATTTATTCTTATTAAACATAGATTCTGATTATCAATAAAATAGATCCAATAGCAATTAAAGTTCCAATAAAAACCCAAGGATAATCTACAAGATATCCTGTGTTATATTTTATATTATCCATATTATTCCACCATATTTCGATAAATTTGTAGAGCCCCGTTGGACAGTTTTTTATTCAAGGGAATGAGGATGGGATTTAATAAAATAACAAGATGTCCAATGGCTCTACATATCCTTTTAATTATATTTTAATAAAATCCCTACAATATAAAATATTAACTAAAAAATAGTTAAAATAAAATTAAAAATCAATGCAAAATAAGATGTAGACAAGTATTTCTTTTCATAAAAAAATGCATTTTTTATAAATAAATTTAGAATTTAATAATGAAAGAAAATATAACTCACAGCTCTATAGTAGAATTAAATGATATTGCCTATTCCATTTTACTTCTAAAATCTGTAAATATAGATTTATTTTACTACTTTCGATTATTAAATAAGACCAAATTACTATCTTCCTTGATAATCTTTAATTATTTGATTGATTATCTAAGAAAATAATAGGTCCTTTTCATTGCTATTAATTCATTAAATTAGACATTTCAATGCACATTCAGTCTTTTTCATCTTTTATATCGAATTTTGGTTTTATTTTTCTTCCAGTTATTTCTTTGTAGATAATTTCAATTATAAATGAAGAAAGAATCATAATCGCTAAAATGATTATATTACCTGGTGAAGAAATAGCTCTTTGCCATATTAGCACAGAGAACGCTATTAAACAGGCAATGAGTCCTATTATTGATATCCATCGAATGCTATGAGTTTCTTTATTGAGTTTGGCATTTGCCCCATTAACAGCAGCAAAAATAAGTAAAAAACCAGCGCTTCCCATAACCGAAATACTTGATATATCAAAGAGATTTGCCATGAAAAGGGTTACACCAGTTGTAAGAATAAGACCTTCAATCGGTCGATTCCAAACTTTTTTATCTAATAATTTTGGCAGCTCTCCATCTTTAGCTATAATATAACTTACACGAGCTGTTCCATATAATGTGGCATTTATTGCTGATGAAGTGGAAAGAAGAGCTGCAAAAGCAATTAAAATAAATCCTGCATTACCAAGAAATGGTTTCGCACTTTCCGCTAATGCATAATCCTTTGCTGCAACAATATCGCTTACTTGTAGATTTCCAACTGTTACAAAAGAAATGAGAATATATAATGCTATAACAAAAATTACTGCAGTATAAAATGCTCGAGGGATATTCTTCTTAGGATTTTTCACATCACCGGATGCATTAGCAATAAGTTCAAATCCTTCATAGGCTAGAAAAATTATCATTCCACCCGCAATGAGTTCAGGCATATTCGTCCAGGTATTTGGTTGCACTTGATTTAGATTAACACTCCATATGCCAACTGAAATAAAAAATAACAAAATGCTAACCTTTATCCCAACTATCCATTCTTCAGCTTTTCCAACAAAAGTTGCTCCTAATGCATTAAGCCCTGTGAATAACAATATTACTAATGAAATAAAGATATGTTTCCAAAAGAATTGTTCGGAAGAAGGAAAAAAACTTGCCCCATAACTACCAAATGCAAAAGCATAAAGCGATAGCATTACAATATAACTTATCCAAAGTAAAACATTCATTCCACCAGTAAAAATCCCTGCTCCAAAACCTTGATTAAGAAATTCTACTGTTCCTCCTTGACTTGGATATCTAACACTTAATTTAGCATAAGAATATGATGTAATGATTGCAATTACTCCTGCAATTGCAAATGCAATGGGTGTTCCACCATGACCAAGTTGGACCGCTAATCCAAGGACTGCGAATATTCCTCCTCCAACCATTCCGCCAATTCCTATTGAAACAACCGACCAAAATCCAAGAGATCCCTTAGTCATTATTACCGACTCTACTATAGATGTTATTGCAGTTGTTATAGTTTCATAGATTTTATAAGTTTATATTTAATCTTTTATTATGGATGTAGAGGTGCTTTTACTCTATCAAGGAATGTTTTATGATGTTTTGATGTAAATCCTAAATGATGATAAATTCTCAATTTTGCAAAATCCTCAATAAAAATCCATGCTAAAGCATAAACCCAAGTAAGTCCAATAATATTTAATGGAATGGGCGTTACTAATCCTACTCCAAACGCAACAAGAGCTGTTACAGCCAGTTTTGTACCGACTGCAGACCAAAAGACAACAGGTGCGGGATAAGGTTTTGAAAAAAACGGTTTTTTTGTACGAGCAACAAATAATGTAAGGTGACCAGCAACAGCAAGTTTTAGAAAGATTAAACTTTGAATTTGATTAATATCAAGATGTAAATAAAGTCGTGCGATGAGTAATAGACCAAATGTTTCCACAACTCCAATTAAACCTAAGAAAGTGGATACTGTTAATATTCGATGCATATTCCATTTTACAGGTTTTGGATCTAACCAGGTGTTATCATAGGCAATAGACATAATAGGTAAATCATTGAAAAATGCAAGTAATATTATCATAATTGCTGTAATAGGGTAAAAATCAAATATTGTCATTGAAAGAACCACAAAGAACATAATTCGAATGGTTTCAGTAATCCGATAAATAGCATAGCTGTTCATTCGTTCAAATATTTTTCTTGCTTGTTCTACCGCATGGACAATTACGGACAATCCTGGTTTAGTTAAAACTAATGCTGATGCTGATCGTGCTGCATCAGTAGCACCACTGACAGCAATACCTGTGTTCGATTGACTTAATGCTGGTGCATCATTAACTCCATCACCAGTCATACCAACAATATGTCCTCGATCCTGCAAAACTTCAACTATATCAAACTTGTGCTCTGGAAATACCTCAGCAAAGCCATCTGCTTTTTCGACTTCTTTTGCAGCACGCGTAGAAAGATGTCTTTGTTCAGATGTTCCTGTAAAATACTCTTTTGCCTCATGAATATTTGTTCCCAATCCAAGTTTTTTTGCAATTTGTTTGGCTATTGAGATATTATCTCCAGTCACCATTTTTACCTTAATTCCATGTTCTTCTGCATGTTTTATGGTATCAGCTGAATCTTCTCGAGGCGGATCATAAAGTGGTAAAATACCTAAAAAATCCCATGATTTTCCATCTTTACTTCTAGCAACTCCTAGTGTACGATATCCTTCTTGAGCAAAATCATCTACCTTATTATTTACTTTATCTGCAAAATCTTTTTTTGGCTTACATAACTCTAAAATTACTTGTGGTGCACCTTTGGTAACATAAAATGTATTTCCGTCTGATTCTTTAATTGTTGCTTCAGTTCGTTTATGAACTGGATCAAATGGAACAAACTTTGTTTGATTATAATTCTTCAATTTTTCTGTATTTTTCAAACCACCAATTACAGCAATATCAATGGCATCCTGATTTTCCTCTTTTGATGCAAGTGCACCTAGAAGTATCAATTCAGATTCATTCTTTGCACCAAATATTGCTGGGTCACCAAGCGTGAGTTTATTCTGTGTTAATGTTCCTGTTTTATCTGAACAAAGAACGTCCATCCCTGCCATCTCCTCAATTGATTCCAATCGAGTAACAATAGCTTTCTTTTTTGCAAGATCAACGGCACCAACAGCCATAGTAACAGATAAAACAGCAGGCATAGCAACGGGAATCGCAGCTACAATTAATATTAAAGCAAACTCTATTAGTGTTAATACTCCAGCCCCTCTAAAGAACATAACTAATAATAAAACAGCTGCTAGACCAATGCTTAAATAGATTAGATAATCACCAATGTTTAATATCGCCTTTTGAAAATGAGACACTGATTTTGCCTTTGAAACAAGTTTTGCTGTTTTCCCAAAGTAGGTATCTGATCCTGTTTGAGTAACAAGCCCATCCATTTCACCTTGTTTTGCAACTGAGCCTGAAAATGCAACATCCCCTGATTTTTTTTCTACTGGTAATGATTCACCAGTTAATGCAGATTGGTCAACACTAAGATAATCACCATCAAAGAGTTTTGAATCTGCAGGTATAATGTCTCCCCCCCTTATTCTGATAATATCACCTGGGACAAGTTTATTTGATGCTATGTCCTCCCATTTCCCATCACGCTTCACACGAGCTTTGATAGCTAACTGCTTTTTCAAAGCATCTACCGCATTAGATGCTTGATATTCTTGCCAGAAACCAACAACTGCATTAAAAACAAGTAATGATCCTATTACAGCAAGATCTAACCAATGACGGGCTAGAATCGATAAAAATGCTGCTGCTTCAATCATCCATGGGATTGGACCCCAGAAATATTCCAAAAATTTTAATATGGGATTTTTTTTCTTTTCAGAAATTTCATTTAAACCATATTTTTCCAGACGTTTTTCTGCTTCTTTTTGTGACAAACCATCCGTGCTTGTTGATAATTGTTCTATTAAAGTATCTATATCTATGTTTTTAATTTCATCTGATTTTTCTGATTTCTCTTTGGACTCTTTCTTATTTTTATTAACATTAGCTTTTGATTTTCTATTTATTTCTTTTTTATTAGAGAAATCAGAGTTATTATCTGAATTTTTATCACCTGTATTTTTAGATTTCACCTTTTTATTTTGGTTTCCATCATCTCTATCCATATTTCCCATTTCCTCTACTTAATTTTTAAATTAATTTAATGTAATATATTGCATTTCCATCATTTTTCAATAATTGTACCTTTGTTTTCTTGTAGTGATTGTAGAGCATTGTCAAGTGAAGTTATTATTGATTTTTTACCACCGTTCTGTAGAAAATCAAGAGCTGCTTCGATTTTTGGCCGCATACTACCTGTCGCAAATTGTTCTTCCTTAAGATATTTTTTTGCTTCGGATATCTTCATATTTTTTAATGGCTTTTGATCATTTTTACCATAATTTAAATAAACATAATCAACATCAGTAAGAATAAGTAATGTATCTGCAAGAATTAGATTTGCTAATAACGCGGCAGTATGATCCTTATCAATCACCGCCTCAAGACCAATGAATTCATCCTTATTATTCTTAATAATGGGGATGCCACCCCCTCCTGCAGCAATAACCAAAGCACCATTGTTAAATAATCTTTTTATTATTTCTTCTTCATAAATTGCAATTGGCGCAGGTGAAGGAACTGCTCTCCTGTAACCTCTACCACTATCATTTATAATTGTCCATCCTCTTTCATCTCTTAATTGAGATGCTTTTAATGCTGTATAAAAAGGACCGATTGGTTTTGATGGTTTTTTTATCGCAGGATCATTAGAATCAACAAGAGTCTGGGTAATAATAGTAACAACCGGAATGTCAATATCAGCATTATGTAATTCAATATCAAGAGACCTTTGAAACATATAGCCAATCATTCCTTGCGTTTCAGCACCGCAGATATCCAACGGCATTATTGGAAGTTTTTCTTTCGCAGATTCATTTTTAACCAAAATATCTCCAACTTGCGGTCCATTTCCATGGGTAATCAAAATATGATAATCATTTTTTATGAGCTGAACTAAATGTTTGCAAGTATTTCTGACATTCTCGAATTGTTCTTTTGCAGTTCCTTTTTCGGTATGTTTAAGAATTGCATTACCACCTAAAGCGATTAATATTTTATTATTCAGGAGCTATTCCTCCAAGATTTTTTTCAATAACATCTATTCTTATGTGCTTATGATTATTCTTTAATGAAGCTCACATTTGTATAAAATCATTGCAACCTGTTTACAATAATTTTTATTTGTTCAGAGCGATCATATTTATTATCCATCAAAATTAATCATTATAATTTATTAATCAGTAATTACTTGAAACGCGATTTTTTCTCTCCTCTCAAAGCTTTGTATCATAGGAAAATCTTCCCTTGATTTTAAATCACCCTCTTCGTAATGCACAAGTCATACAATGAGCACCACCATAACCACCAGTGAGATTTTCAAGAACGAGTGGATATGCATCGATTCCATGTTGATAAATTTCTTTTTTATGAGGGAAAAATTGCCCTTCATTTTTAAGAAACTTGTAATCTTTTTCTGCCTGATTCAACAATTTATTGTATCGTTCAGGATTATTTTTAGCCCTTGTTCTTAGATTTTCAATCACATCTTTAACAACCCGATCTACCTCAACAGCAAGAATTGAACCATCATTAATACATAAAAAATTTGACGCATACGACATTTGCTCTAAAGTCGTAATATTAATTATATCGAATCCTTTTTCTTTGATATAATCATGAAGATTTGTTTCATCTTTATCTTTTTGATATTCATTGTTAGAATCCTTATGATAAATTTCAACTTCTGCTTGTTTTAACAGTAAATCTAATCCAACGACAACACCACTGGATGCAACATTGAAATAAGTATCTAAATGCATATCAACCATAGGATCCTTTTGATCACCCGGAATCAAAGGATGACTTGGTTGATGAACAACACCAACTTCATCAAAACCAAGTCCGTATTCAAGCATCTGATTAACTCCAGAGCGATTTGTTCTATCCCCAATGCCTACTAAGGCAAATTCTTTCATTGGGATAAAATCTCCTCCTTCAAAAGTACCTGGATTTTGAGTTTTATGAACTACATTTAATCCTAACTGATTCCAGAGAAAATCTGTGATATAAGGCTCTCTTCGTCTTTGGGGTTTTGACATTCTTGATAAAAAAATACCCTTGTCTGTAACAGCTTGTTGATCTCTCATAAAATATAGGTTTGAAACAGGTTCTTTTTCTGTAATATTAAGATGGATTGTTCTTGTTCCTTTACCAACCTCAAGATCTATATTTGGATGAAGAAGAAATGTGTTAAAGAAGTGCCCTGAATCTAGGACTTTAGCATTTTTTTCCAACTCTTGTTTGGCAATTTTTACTTCGTTCAAATCTCCTTGGAATTTAATTGAATCATGAGCCTGCTTAATAAGCTGTTTTCTTATATTGGGTTTGTTATCCGCTTCTTCAAGTATCTTATCTTTAAGCCGCATAACATCAACTTTAAACTCATTTTTTAGGGTATATTCTAATCGTTCATGTTCTCTTCTTGCATCATACCTACTAAATGCACGTTCATATAATGAGCCATATGGTTCTAAAAGACCTAAATACATCTCAATTCCTGGTCGATGAACTACAACATTTCGCAAATGATCCCATTCAGCTTTTATTTTTGCTTCCATGTTTACAGCCTCCCGTTATTGTAGCTATTAAACATGAAATCGAGGATACCAATTGCTCCGAATAATTTGTTTTCACCTTGTTGCCAAACAATCGAATGTGGACCCTCAATTACTTCATCTGTAATCTCTAGGCCCCTATGCGCGGGAAGACAATGCATTACTTTTGCGTCTTTTTTAGCAACTTTTAAAAGATCATTATTTATTTGATATCTTTTGAATATTTTCAATCTTTTTTCACGTTCTTTTTCTTCACCCATACTCACCCAGACATCAGTATAAAGAATATCTGCATTTTTTGCTGCATCTTCCGGTTCTTCATATATTTCCAATTGAGATCCTGTTTTTTCTGATATTTTACGTGCATCTGCTAGAATTGATTTGTCTGGTTGATAATTCAATGGACAAGCAACAGAAATATTCATACCAGTAAGTGCCCCACCAAGCAATAGCGAATTACATATATTATTCCCATCACCAATATAGGCAAGATTAGTATTCTCAAGTTTATTTTCTAGCTCCCATATTGTAAAGAAATCACATACAATTTGAGTTGGATGTTCAAGATCACTTAAACCATTCACAACTGGTATGTTAGAATAATTTGATAACTTTGTAACTGTATCATGAGCATACACTCGTGCGATAATTGAGTCCATATATCCCCCAAGAATTCTTGCAGTATCCTTTATAGGCTCACCTCTACTCAATTGAAGCTCATTTGAAGGAAGGTATACAACTTCGCCACCAAGTCTTTGAACTGCAACCTGAAAACTTGTTCTAGTTCTAGTTGAAGGTTTTTCAAATAATAAACCAATAATCTTATTATTCAGGCTTTTATCGTCTATTTCATTATTTTTCTTCATTTTATTTTTTAATATATAAGCTCTTTCAAAAATTTTATAGAAGTCTTGTTTTGATATATCTGACACTGAGAGAAAAGATTTCATTATATTTAACCTCCTTGAGAAGCAATTATTTTCTTAGTACTATTTGATACATATGCCCAAGCATAAATGATAATTGCAAATATTATCAATAAAATTATATCATAAGGCATCACAATAATACCTTGTGGACCAATTGGTAGGAAATTATCATAGATATAATTAGTATCGCCAAGGAATGATACGATTATTATACCAATAATATAAACCCAAATCCATGCTGTCCTTTTAAATTCAATCTTTGGATTTTTGACAAGTAAGAATAATGGAAAACCAATCAACATAAGAATTCCACCAACGATAGTCCATGGCCAAGAAGCCCAATAAAGCAGTAAGGTTGCAAAAATAAATCCGATTCCTGCAACAATGATCGGGTATGGCAATTTAAAGGGCCTTGGAACATTCGGCCTCGTTTTTCGTAAAATTGGAACTGATATGGAAGCAGCTGCATAGGGTACAAGTGCAGTAATAGACGCAATTAATGCAACTGATGGAAAGTTTGGTATCGCAATTTGAATAATCATGGTCAAAAATGAAGCTAAAATTAATGATAAAAATGGGGTACCATATTTAGGATGAATTTTTTTCATAGGTGCCCAAAAAAGTTTATCCTTCGCCATAGCATATGGAATTCTCCCTTGTAATAGTACCCAATCGCCACCAGCACCAGCAGTACTTATCAAAGCACCAATGGTAGCAATAGCTGCAAGAATCGGTAAACTTGCAGCTTTTGCCACATCAGATAGAGGAGAGCTTAAGTTGCCAATGCTTCCCCAATCTCCAGTTGCAAAACCTAATCCTTGCCAATTAATTAATCCAGTAAATGATATCGCAATAAAGACATAAACAGCAATGACAATTCCAATAGTCAATAACATCGCTCGAGGAATGGTTTTACCAGGATTCTTAACTTCTTCGCTTGTTATCACTACGGATTCAAATCCAACAAATGCCCAAAATTCAAAAGCCATTGCTAATGTAATACCTGTAACACCAAATGCAAAAAAATTATTAAAATTTGAAAAATTAAAAAATGCCAACCCAACACCTGCAAAAAGAAGAAGAGGAATTATTTTTCCAACTGTTGTAACAACACTGTATAAACCACCCCATTTAACACCAACAACATTAATTGCTGTAAAAATCCACAATGCTATTACTGCAATAAGTATGCCAATTGGGGTAAGTGTTTCACCAACAGCCAATCCAGGTATATAATAACCTAAATATGTTATAAAAATATCAATAATTGCAGCTGTACCAATAAATGCATATAAAAAGTAACCCCACCCCATAACAAATCCGCCTTGATCACCTAAAGCAAGTCTGGGAAGAGAATAAGGACCACCAGTTAAAGGAAATGCGGATCCTAATTCCGCATAAGTAATTGCTAAAAAAGTAGTTATTATTCCAACAAAAATAATTGCTAAAACAAGAGCAGGCCCTGCAACAGAACCCATAACGGCAGGCATAGCAAACATACCTGATCCAATTATACTGCCTACACCAATAGCAACTAAAGTAAAAAGACCTATTTCTTTTTTTAATTTCCCTTGATTCTTATCTCCATTATCTTTTTTGTTATCTATTGCTGTTCCAAGTGCCCTACTGCTTGAAGATATTTCACTCATATTTGTTTTTTCATCAGGCATAAAAATTACCAATTTAGAAAAAAAAAGACTGATATAAAGTGATGACTAAAATTCAATTAATAAATAGTTAAATAATGATTAAAAATAAATGTTTTTTATATTGATAAAGTATGGCATAATAAAACATATTACTCCGAGAAGAGTAACATTAATAATTAGTATTTTAATGATTGAATAAATAATAATACTAAACATTTCATTGGTTTTGCTTAAAATATTAAACCATTATTGTATTTAAAGTATCAAACCAGCTTTACTTCTTATTAATCCCCTATTAGGATATTGATCATTTATTTCCGGTTCCATTTGACTAAATTCCTTTAAACTCATTTCAGATCTTAAGATATAACTAGTGTAATAATAAGCTTCCTCAACACTTACTTGTCCATCTTTATTCATGTTCACTATTGCTGGTATTTTATTAAGTAACATTGTTGATTTAAAACCATCCGCATCTCCAGTAGTAATACCATAAAACCATATTTGAGTAAACACCGGTCCACTTGTCGTTATTGCATAACCAGATCTAAATTTGCTCTCGCCTGTTATTACCACTCTACCAGATTTTGGAATATTCGAATTCAAAAGAACAAATTCTGGAAGATTATAAATAGTTTTATCGGCAAATCCACCGCTATAACAAGCATCAACAAGTACAGCTGTTTTTTTAGACTGCAGATTTGATAAAAGGCTTCCAAGATCTTTATCAGTAAGTATATAATCCCAAAGAAATACGGCGCTTCTTTGAAATATTTTCCCTCCAGCTATTCGACTTTCTGATCCATAACCATGGCCAAATATCCATATAAAAACTTCGCTATCCTCGTATTTATTTGATTCACTTATTATTTGATTGATAGACTCTGTTAGATTTTTCTTAGTTGCACCACCATAATTAAATTTATATTTATGAGGTCTTTGTTGCAATGTTTGAATACGATGACCATACCCATTATCACTTCTAATCCAACCATCATCAAATAATATGATAATATTTGAAGTGGAATAGCTACAATTTTCAACAAGATATGATGATATATTTTCAGCAAGATACAAACCACCATTCCCGAGCTTACTATCATTATCATTAGGATAATTACCAGCAGCTACAAATAAAGCCCACTTATGCTCATTGGATATCAATTCGATAGGTTTTTTGAGTTCCACTATTACACTTTCAATTACAGAATAACTTTTACCATCCCATGCTCTCGCTTGAATATCATAATAACCATCAGATAAAGAAGAAGTATTCCATAAATAGCTCCAATTATAGGTACCAGTAGCTTTCTTCCAAGTACCTTCATTTATCATAATTTCAACATAAACAAGGCTACTTTCATTACTTGAAGCATTTCCACGAATCAGTACTAAATCTGTAATTGTCATTCCATCAACGGGATATACAATATTGACATTAGGTCTTTTAATTGAATTAACATTTGATTTAACATTTTCAAATATTGTTGAAAATGAAATAACTGCAATTATAATGATTAATATAACAATAAAAAGAATAATTAATTTTGATTTTACTGATAAGACCCTCATTTTTATTAATCCCTATAATTCTTTTGTTAATGTAATTGATAAACCTGAATCGTTTGATAAAATAAGAGTATTTGAATTAGGAAAACTAAACTGTAAAGTAACACCAACTGATCCAGAATCAAAGGTTATTTGATTATTGGCTATAGTATAATCAAAAACACCAATAAGTTCTAAATCACCAAGAGGGCCAATGTTTTCAATATTAACAGTATTATCATTATTGAAGGTTATTGTTCCACCATCAGAGTAATACCAGACCCCAATAAATTTACTTTTTTCATCTAAGCAACCACAAGAAATTACTATAAAAAGCATCAAAATAACTAAAATAAGCATACTTCTAATTACTCTTTTATCGTTCATATTCCAGTCACTAATTCAAAAAAATATAAAATGATTTTAAATAATAACGTAAAAACGATT
>CAZWQV010000027.1:0-25521 GCA_964636235.1 uncultured Thermoplasmatales archaeon | reverse complement strand
AAACCCAATCAACTGCATTTTCAGGTACAATATTTTCTTTCACAAACAATTTTCTGATATCTAAAAATGGCTGTCTTAAAGGTGGTCCGATTCGACCTTGCATGTGAGCAGCAAGTTTTCTATCAATACCTTTGTAGAACAATCCTGCGATTATTCCGAAGAAGGCAACTGCAATAGCACCACCAATTACAGTTATGCCAGTTAATGCAATATCGCTTACATCCATTTTATATCAACCCCACAGTAATAAAAAGTATTCCTAATACAACAACAAACCATAGAACATAATCACTTACATTACCAGTATGCATGTTTTTTAATAGATCAATGACCCATTTCATTGCTTCTGTCCAACCCCAATAAAGGTTGCTTCCTTTAACATGCATTTGTGATTTTTCATATTCTTTATTGCCTGATAGGAATGCCTGAGTTTGTCCGGTTCCTTTTTTATACTTGTTATTACCAAGTCCTCTTATGATGTAAATAATCAGGAAAATAACAATAATGGCAATAACCCAAAGAATTGGATTCCAGAATCCATTACCAGTTGTGAATGAACCAAATAATTCTTCTATTGACCACATACTTAGATACCTCCTGTTAACCATTGTAAATATTGATCATAATGAACCAAGGCATTAGCTGCAGGTTCAACAATATTTGTTACGATTAAATCTGGGAACAATCCAAAGAAAATGATGATAACTGCAACAATTCCCATGGCAAGTAGCATACTTTTTGGTACTTCAGTTACTTTTTCTAATTGTGGTTGTCTTGGTCCCAGAAAAACAGATTGGAATATTTTCACAAAAACTGCCAGAAGCATGATACTTGATAGAATTGCAATGATAGATAGAATTGGATTCAATTGAAACGTGGATTCATAAATTAATAGTTTTGATGCAAATCCATTCATTGGTGGAATACCACTGATTGCTAAAAGACCAATTATGAAAAAGATTGTAGTATATTTCATATTTCTTGCCAGGCCACCAAGTTTATTGATAGATGTTTCTTTGGTTGCAAAATAAACTGCACCTGCCACCATAAATAACAATCCAACATCAAGCGCATCATTAATGATATGGAAAATACCACCTTTTATCGCCTCAAATGCATAAGGCTGGGTCAGTAGTGTGATTTGATTACTTGGATTTCCAATAATGGTAAGGCCCGTTCCAACTCCAAGAAACATGTATCCCAGTTCTGCAACTGCACCATAGGCGATGAGTCTTTTGAAATCGGTTTGTATCATTGCCATGATGACACCAACAAGCATGGTAAGAAGGCCTAAGATAACCAGTATCCAACCAATCGATACTTCTGGAAGCGTAATCACTCTCCCATAAAGGGTAAATACAATCCGAAACACACCATAAATACTTGCTTGGGTTGCGGCAACAAGTACCAATGAGATAGAAGCTGGTGCTCGCCCATAAGCATCTGGTAGCCACATATGCATTGGTACGATACCTCCTTTCATTGCAAGAGCGGTAATAAATAAAACCAATGCAATTTTATCAAGAAATGTATAGGTTATGCTATTGGCTAGTTTAGCAATATTTAAAGCATCATATTGACCGTATAATAAAGCAAGTGCGAAGAGAATAAATAATGCTCCAATTGTACTGATCGCGATGTATTTGAATCCTGCTTCAATTGCTTTTTCCTTATTCGTCCAGAAAGCAATAAGAGCGGTGGATGCAATTGAAGTGATTTCTAAAAAGACAAAGAAATTAAATAAATCACCAGTTAAAACCATACCAAGCATTCCAGCGGTCATCAATAATAAAAGAGTATAGTACTTATCTTGACCAGTTTCTTTATTAAGAAATCCCCATGAGTAAATTGATGCTACAAAAGCAAGAATAATAGATATTATTCCCATAAAAGCACTTAAACCATCAATTTCAAATAGGATTCGAATTACCGTGTTTTGACTTACTGTTTTTACTGTGGATCCAAAGACATATGTGATCGGCCCGGAGGTAAATACTTCCTGGGCAACTAAAAATACAAGAATCGCTGTAAATCCAAGAATACAGATAACAAACACATTTCGTAGTTTATCGTTTACTCTACTGATGAGAGGTGTGAGAAAAGCTCCAAGTAGCGGTATTGCTACAATAAAAGCAGGGGCATGATTCATAAGTATATCAAATCCATTCATTGGTCATCACCCCCAAACTTTCTGACATCAAGAGTTTTTTTATGTCTATACATCTGAATAACAAGGGAAAGCATTAATGCAAGAACGGCAACACCAATCACAATGCTCGTAAGTGTTAAAGCCTGTGGAACTGGATATGCCATAATGCCTTCTGGAGCATTTGTATAAATTGGTGCTATGCTTCCTTCTCGATAACCAAGGGTGATGAGAAATAGATTAACACCACTTTCGATGATTGTAATTCCAATAATTATCTTAATTAGATTTTTTCTAAAAACAACAGCATATAAACCAATAATAATCAATGCTGCCACAGCGATAAAAGGAATATTGGCAATCATGCTGCATCCTCCTTCTTCAATGTAGCAAATGCCATCACAAGAAGAATGGCAAATAATCCTGTAATCACTTTTAATCCAACAGCAAAATTCATCAAGGGAAGCGTGCCACCGGTGTTTATATTCGCAGCTCCATTAACTGGAATAGCCCCGAATAAATTACCCGTACCAACCAAAAAGTTAGTAAAAAAGACACCACCAAAGACTATGCCAGAGAATGCAAGACCAATAAAGGCAAGAGCGCCAAGACTTTCAAATACGGATAAATCATGTTCCTTAATTCGTTTTGAAATCCATTCAGCACCGTATGCGATGAGCATTAGAGCAAGACCAGAAGCTACTACTGCGCCACCTTGAAATCCTCCGCCAGGTGTAAGATGACCATGTGCGATAACATATAAACCATAAATAAGAATAAATGGGAAAGTAATATTTGCAATGGTTTTAACAATAGTTGACATCCCCTTCATTTTTTCATCCTCCTAAAAATGAGAACAACTCCCGCAACAGCGGTAAATAAAACCGTTGCTTCACCTAAGGTATCGAAACCTCTGTAATCGAACACGACTGCAGTAACCCCATTGTTACCACCTGTTTCTTGAACGGTGTTATCAATAATATATTGATCCATGTCATCACTATTTGGTGAACCAAATGGATGCATGGACAAAGCACTAAAAATAAAAATTACGGCAACAATGGTTAGAAATAGACAGCCAAGATAGGTGCGTTTATCCATGATTAACCCTCCTCCTCAACTCGTTTTGTCGCTTTTATTGCAAGAACAAAAATTGCAGTTGTAAGCGCTGCACCAACTCCTGCTTCAGCAATAGCCACATCAGGGGCTTGGAGCACATAAAACTCAAGTGATAACAGTAGACTCATTGCTGCAAGTGCGATAACTGATGCGAGAAGATCTTTTAAGAGAACGGATATGATTGCAGCAATAATAATCAGAATAGGTAAGATAATATGAATTGCTTCAATGTACATTTATTTCTCCTCCTTTTTTACCACGGTGGGAACCTTATTTGCTTTCTTTTTTGGTTTTTTCTCCGATTCTTCAAGGTGATCAACTACTGCATTAACAGGTTTGACTCCACTTGCATGGGCAGCACGTGCAATTGCATGAGCTCCAGTGGGATTAGTAAGTAAAATTGCGATTAATGCAATGAAACTGTGGATTGATAATACACTTCCACTAACATCACCTAAATACCACATTTTAAGACCAAGAATAACGACGGAGAGAATAAGAAAAATAGCACCAAAAGTAGTACATTTCGTTCCAGCATGAAGTCTGGTATAAACATCTGGAAAACGTAATAATCCAATACTTGCAAGAATGTTAAAAAATACTCCTATTACAAGAAAGATATAGATTATATAAGTAACAATAGTGTCAATCATTAGAAGTCTCCTCCTTGAAGGTATTTTGCGATGAATAATGTGGAGACAAAGGAAAGTAATGCATATACAATGGCAACATCAATGTAAATGACCTCGTCATAAATAGCTCCGAAAATTACCATGGACACAATAATAATAGTATTCACTGTGTCAAGACCAACTATTCTATCTGGAGCAGTTGGACCTTTAATAATTCGGATTACTGCCATGATGATACCAATAAATAAAAGAATCAGTACAATGAAGAACTCCGTTGCAAGTTCGATCATTCCGCAATCCTCCTAATCCATTTCGGAAAACTTCCACAGATATATTTACAATCAACTTCTTTCTTCTTTAATGCCTCATCTTTTACATTGATCCAATGGATGTAAAGATCTTTGGTATCTTCATTGATATCAACACTGAGTGTTCCTGGAGTTAGGGTTATTGAATTTGCAAGCATTGTTATACCAAGATCTGTTTTCAAATTTGGTGTTATCTTAACAATGCCAGGATTTATTTTTCCAGTTATTACTCTGTATGCCACATCAATATTTGCTTTGGCCAAGGCAATAAAAAATGGTCCAATAAGATAGGCAAGAAAGAGAATCCAGCGTACCGGGTTTATCATTCGCATGTCTTTTTTCACAAATGTAGCTTGACTGATGAAGCCAGCAATAAGTGAAAGAATGAGACCTAAGAGGATTTCTTCAATACTCCAAAGACCTGCAAGATCACCACTTCCAGTTGTTAATAGAAGATAGGTGATAAAGCATACGATAGTTGCTATTATAAATGCAAGCATAGTGACTTTCTCCTTTTTTGAATTTCTATGTTTTGCTTCTTGATGGTAATTCTAATGCTTTTTAAAAGGTTGTGGTTTATATGAACTATAATTTAGTGAAATAACCCTATATAAAACCAAAATTTATAAAATATCAATTGTCTTCACATTTTCTGGGCGTTTTAAGAAATGAATGTAGAATTGATTGGAGTAACTCCTCATCCAGAAAAACTTCCTGCAATGGCTGCGATGCTAACACATAGTAAGGCAACACCCCAAGACCTTGAAAAATCTTCTGAAAAAGAATTAAACACGGTGCTTTCACATGTCATGAAACTTGGACATACAAGCGTGATAGAACATACCAATTTTACGTTTGCTATAAGCGGTGTAAGTAGATCACTGACCCATCAACTGGTACGACATCGTATTGCATCCTATGCACAACAAAGTCAACGCTATGTAAATCTAGAAGATCCATGTTTTGTGATACCTCCAAAAATAAAAAAACAGACAGAGATGAAAAAAGCGTATGAAAAGACCATGCAAGTGATTTGGGAGCAATACAATAAATTACTTGCTATGGATATTCCCGCGGAAGATTGCAGGTATGTATTACCGAATGCAACGTGTTCAAATATTATGGTAACTATGAATGCTCGTTCTCTGTTAAATTTCTTTGAATTGCGATGCTGCTTACATGCTCAGTGGGAAATAAGAACGCTTGCAAATAAGATGCTACAGTTGGTAAAAAAAGAGGCACCAATCATTTTTAAACATGCAGGGCCTTGTTGTAAAACAAAGGGTTATTGTATCGAACATAATAAAAACTGTAAATGGTATCCAAAATGAGAAAAACTTATCGACCAAAAATCATCATTAATTGCGCAATGTCTGCAGATGGAAAAATCGCTCTGCCAAATAAAAAACAACTCAGGATATCTTCTAATGAAGATATTAGACGTGTCCATCAACTTCGTAATAGTTGTGATGCAATACTCGTGGGTATTGGAGCAGTACTCTCTGATGATCCAAAGTTAACCGTAAAACAAAAATATGTTGAAAAGGTAAATCAACCATTACGAATTGTCCTTGATTCTGAATGTAAAACACCAATTAATGCATTAGTAGTCAACAATAAAGCAAAAACAATCATTTTTACCAAGGAAAATTATAAAGATAAAAAAACCTATCCTAATAATGTTGAAATAATCTCTGTTAAAACAAATGAAAATGGACAGTTGGATTTATATGAGATAATTCAAATCCTTCAACAAAAAAAGATACAAACACTTCTTATTGAGGGAGGAGGAACGATAATTTGGAATTTCCTTCAAGCACAACTTGTAGATGAAATCTATGTCTATATTGGGCCGATAGTAATTGGTGGGAAAAATACACCAACAATGGCAGATGGCATGGGCATTACATCTGAAAATGAGGTTATAGAATTGGATATTGAAATGGTGGAAAAGATGGGTAAAGGAATTCTTATTCATTATGTCCCAAAAAATATTAAAAAAAATAATTAACAGAAGGTTTGTGAAAAGATTATGAAATTTTTATGTGATCAAATGTTAGGATCGCTTGCAACTTGGTTGCGATTCTTAGGATATGACACATTTTATACTAATGAACAAATCGATGATCAAGAGTTATTAGCAATAGCAAAAAAAGAACATAGAATACTACTAACAAGGGATAAAACATTAATAGCAATTACAAAAAAACAAAAAGTCGATCTGATTCCTATAGAGACCATATCACTTGATGAACAATTAACATTGGCTCTAAAGGATAAATCAATTAATGAATTAAAGGTATTATCAAGATGCTCTCTTTGCAATACCGAACTTCGTATTGCAAGTAAAAATCAAGTAAAGGATAAGGTTCCACCTAAAGTGTATGATCAATATACCTTGTTTTGGTTATGTCCAAAATGTGATAAAGCATATTGGCGTGGTAGTCACTATGATAAAATTTTAAAAAAAGTAAATCAACTTAGAGCCATAAAGAATCATTAACTTTCTATTTTGTATCGATCTTTTTCATTGAAAAATGCAATACTTGCATATCCTGCATGGACTTTTGCGTGATGTTTCACTCCAGCTGGAATAAAGAATTGATCTCCCTTTTGAAATACATGATGCTTCTCATCAATCCATATATCAACAGATCCATGAAGGACGTATTCCCATTGTTCTGCATGTGTATGTTCGGGGATATCCGTATCTTTTTCAAATTCCATAAAGACAATTTGATTTTCCTTTTGTTGAGGAATAAAGATATGTACATTAGAAATAGGAATTTTTGCTGTTGGAATTTTTGTTATCATTGTTGGAAAAATACTTTTCATTTTTCACACCGTTCTATTATGATGGAATAATTCTTATTTAAAATCATTATCCACAAAAATTAATAAATAGTGATTTTGTGGTGTAGAAAATATTTTAAATAATATGATTCTATATAATTTATTCATTAATAATTAATATAGGGGGAATAATTATTAGGATTAAAAAGCCCACATCATTGTTCTTGTTTTTTATTACATTAATACTTATTTTTCAAGTAACAAGTATGAGTACAGGAATTCAACATAACACATCTATGAAAAATTTAACAAATACCACTATTATTTATCATTCAGTTCCAGACTGGATTTCTGATGATCCACATATCAGCACGGGTGCCGCGGTTGCAGATCTTAATAATGATGGCTGGCTGGATTTGATAATTGCTGATGGTAATGATATTTTAGAAGGACATGTTAACGTCTATTATAATCAAGGAGGATCTTTTCCCACCAAAGCAAGTTGGCAATCAGATGATATTGGCTACCATGGGCATCTTGATATTGCAGATGTAAATGGTGATGGTTGGGAGGATGTTGCCGTAAGTTATCTTGGAACCGGCTCCTCAATAAAACCGATTGCTAAATTATATTTAAATAATAATGGTGTTCTTTCTTCAACGCCGGATTGGCAGGCAGATATTGCTGGCAATGCTTTTGGCATTGATTTTGGTGATATGAACAATGATGGCAGACCAGATTTAGCAGTCGGTACTGGCTGGGCATACAGTCCCCAACATTCCTATAACAATTATGTATATCTGAATAGAGATGGATCGTTGGAGGCCTCACCAAGTTGGATATCAGAGGATCGAAATCATTATCAGGGAGTTTTATGGGTTGATGCAGATAATGATGGATGGTTAGATCTTGATTGCACGGGTACCGGGGATGCGGTCTATCTATATGCTAATAATAAAGGTGAATTAGAAAAAACAACCAGCTGGGAAAGTGAGGATGGATTTTCTCAGGATGGTATAATGATAACCGCTGGCGATGTTACCCATGATGGCATCATTGATCTTTTTACCACGGATAACATACAACTAGGCGGTAGTGGCCTTTTTAGAAGATACAACGGTGTTGAATCAGGTTATTTTGAACCAGTATATTCTTGGGAATACTATGGGGGTCATGGAAGTGCCGTCGCGCTTGCGGATGTAAACGGAGACAATCTTCTTGATCTTGCGACAGGGGGCTGGTGGAATCCTTCACTTCTATTTTTAAACAGTGCGGATGGACTTCCTTCAACACCATCATGGTTTTCAGAGGTAACATCCGTTATTGAAAAGATTGTGTTTGGAGATATTGGACCTACCCTTGAAAACGAAGAAGAAATTACAGAAATATTCACTCCACATGGATCACGTCAATTATTTTATCTATCTCACCAACCAATACAATACATTAAAACAATTATTGTGAATGATAAAGAATTACCTCCCTCATCATATACCTATAGTAGAGAACATGGGTGGATTACCATACAGGATGAACAAATAGAAAACCTTGAAGTGACCTATCTCTATTCTAAATCATTAGATATGATGATATCTAATTGGGATAATGGAAAAGGAAATTTCCTGTATTATAATCAATTATCATTTGAAGATTTATCTGCTGAGGGAAATTTAATCTTCCAGGATATTAAACCATCATCAACTATAATCGCAGATATAACCATAAAAAATATTGGTGCAGAAGGATCTTATCTGGATTGGGAAATACAGACGCATCCGAGCTGGGGGACATGGTCGTTTACCCCTTCATCTGGTGACAATCTTACTCCTGAACAAGGTGATCAAATCGTTCATATCGAAATCATTGTGCCTAATGAGAAAAACCAGCAATTTACTGGTGATCTGATCATAGGAAATAAAAACAACATGGATGATACTTCTCGAATTGAAGTTACAGTAGCTACTTGTAAACAGAAAACTGATTGGCATTCTTTGGATATGACCCATATAAATCAATGGTTTAAAAATAATCCAGTAATCAATCGTATCGTTCAAAGCATGCGAACCATTTGAGCGTGAGGAATGCCTTTAATTCGAATAATGCAGGATTGATCAACAAGGCCTAATTTTATTGCAATATTAATACAATTTTCACCTACAAGATTAGCAATAGTAGCTCCTTTCAGATACTGCTCAAGTGTCTCTTCATTGATTCTTTTACCACCATAAAAATTCTTATCTACACGCAGATGAAATTTCCCTTCCTCATATTCATTTCCCAAAAGTTCTGCATCACATGCACCAATAAGTAAATCTTCGCCTTGTTTATAGACTCCAATGCTAATCATGGTATCGCGTTATCCGTTCTTTTCAATTACATCATTCTATCCCATTATTTATATTTCTTTCGTAAAACTCATTACATTTTTTGAATCATACCTTTTTTATCGCTTAAAATATTTTTACAAAAATAAAAATCGCAAATAACCGATATTTTTATAGAAAATTATAAATAATTAAATTTTTTTAAGAGATAGAGCCTCAAATTTAAGAGAAACCGCAATACTAAAAAACCCTTGATACTTATATGATATTTCTAAGAAAATTGTAAATATTTTATTATTACTAATGATGGGTGGAATCAGGAAAGCATGGAATCAATAATTGATGCATTTTCATCACATGGGACACTTATTCAACCAGATTCCTTAGAATATATTCTGTCAAAAGATAATCCCTCTGCTTTCTCCAAGATCATCATCAATACATTAACTGAATATCCACTTATACTAACAACAGATCTTATTAAAAAAATTGAAATTGAAATCCTTGAAGATGAACAGGTTGAACCCAAGTTGACTCCCAGTAAAGACCAAGAAATCATTATTATTGAAGAACGTAAAATTCAAACCACTCTTCAAAAAAAGAAATCCAATTTACAACCAATCCAGGAATGCCATCCTCTTCAACCAGTAAAAGAATTCACTGTATCTCCCTCACCAACTTGGAATCCCATAGCAAAAGACTATGATTCAGATGTAAAAATAATCAATGATATCACCGGTAACAGTACCTGTGAGGGAACAACAAAGGATTTTGCAAAACTGTTTTCAGATCGATTTGAAACCCTCCGCAACCATCTTCGCAAACAACGAAGAGAACTGATGCAAGTCATCCCTATTAAACGAGTAAAACGAGTTGGGATTTCTGATATACAACTCATTGGTATTGTCAATGAAGTAAGGACCACCCTTAATGGTCATAAACTCATTGAACTCGAAGATGACACCGGAACCATCACCTGTATTGTATTACAAAATAACCAAGAAGCATTCCCCATTGCAGAAAACATTGTCTCTGATGAGATCATAGGAATTACAGGTATGCTGAGTAAAAAAGGTGATCTATTCATCATAAACAATGTTATTTTCCCAGATATCAGCATGCATAACCGGCAGCATAAATCAAACGCACCATTATACGCTGCGTTTTTATCTGATATACATATTGGAAGTAGAGAATTTCTAACCAAAGAATGGCAATCATTTCTCCGATGGATTAACGGCGAACGTGGAAACACAAGACAGAAAGCAGTGGCCGGCAAAATTAAATATCTTGTAATACCCGGTGATGTAGTGGATGGCATCGGTGTGTATCCAAATCAGGAAAAAGAATTAACCATCACAGATCTTTACAAACAATATGAGGAACTAGCCCATCAACTTGAAAATATACCAGATCATATAAAAATCATATTACAACCTGGCAACCATGACGCTGTTCGACCAGCTGAACCTCAACCAACCTTTGAAAAAGAAATCCAGAACTTGTTCTCAGCAAATGATGTCAACTTCGTAGGTAATCCATCAACATTTTCCCTTCACTCAGTTGAGATACTTTCCTATCATGGTCAAAGCCTGTTAGATTTTGCCACCAACATTCAACAACTCAAATATAATGAGCCGATTGAAATCATGAAAGTAATGCTTCAAAAACATCATCTCGCGCCGATATATGGAGGATACACCCCCCTTGCACCGGAACATAAGGATTATATGATCATTAATCAAATCCCAGATATCTTTGTTACCGGACATGTTCATTTGGCAAATATTGGTGAATACCGTGGGATTACCTTAATTAATGCATCAAGTTGGCAGGATCAAACAAGCTATCAAAAAATGCTTAACTTCATTCCAAATCCTGCGAAATTACCCGTCGCAGATCTTCAATCGGGTAATGTTACTATGATGGATTTTACTAAAGCATTTTAAAAAAATGCATTATTACGAAATTATTAACAAGTCAAAAAACATTACGGATATTTACAATTTTTTGGGAAATAATAAAGTATGGATGGTGAGGACCCACAAGCAGTAGCAGTCAGTGATGCAATGCGCACTTATTTTGACCAATTACAAAAAGATATTGATGACTGTTATACTATTGCCAAACGAGCACGAAGCAAAGGACTTGACCCTAGTTTTGATATTGAGATTCCACAGGCACTTGATCTTGCTCAGCGAGTAGAAGAATTGGTGGGGCCAAAAAATATTGCTCCGATCATTCGAAAAGTAACCAAAAAAATTGGAAACAGAGAACTAGTTTCATTAGATATCGCAAGATACATTGCTAATGGAAAAAATTTTACATTTGGATCAATTGAGAAATCACTTGATCAAGCCATACGAACCGGTCTTGCGATTCTTACTGAAGGAGTGCTGGTTGCACCATTGGAAGGAATCGCAGAAGTAAAACTTGGAACCAATCATGATGGTTCAAATTATGTAGATTTATATTTCTCCGGACCGATCAGAAGTGCGGGTGGAACTGGCCAGGCGATGAGCGTTCTTATCGCAGATGTGGTCAGACGAGAACTTGGAATCAATGCGTATCTTCCAACTGAAAATGAAATTGAACGATACAAAGAGGAAATACCCCTTTATAAGAGAATTCAACATCTTCAATACACTCCAAGTGCAGATGAAATCCATCATATTGTATCACAATGCCCAATTTGTATCAACGGAGAAGGAACTGAACAAGAAGAAGTAACTGGAAATAGAGATTTACCTCGGGTAGAAGGAAATCGAATTCGAGGTGGAGCATGTCTTGTTATCGCGGAAGGATTATGTTTAAAGGCACCGAAATTATTGAAACATGTTTCCAAACTTAAATTAAAAGGATGGGATTTTCTTGATCTCTTTGTTAACAAAAACAAAAACAATGATGATGAAGATACACAAGAAAATCAGGCACCATGCATTCCACAAATTCCTCCTTCACTGAAATATGTCAGTGAGGTCATTGCAGGTCGCCCAGTATTTTCACATCCCTCAAGAAAAGGGGGGTTCCGTCTTCGATATGGAAGAGCACGAACGGCAGGGCTTGCCTCAACAGCGATTCATCCATCAACCATGTTTCTACTAAATGAATTCATTGCCATTGGAACACAAATGAAAATGGAACGACCTGGCAAAGCAACAATTGGCACGCCTTGTTCAAATATCGATCCACCAATCGTATTAACATACAGCGGTAATCTTATTGAACTTACTGATCCTAATCACGTTGATTACTCATCCATTAAAGAAATCATTGATGCCGGGGACATTCTTATTCCATTTGGAGAATTTCTCGAAAATAATGCTCTTCTTCCCAATGCAGCATATACCTATGAATGGTGGATTCAAGAACTTCAATTACATCTTGACATACTTCCGGAAAAAAACACTTTTGAAAATATTTCAAATGCAGATAACCTTACCCAACAAAAAATAGATGAAGCATATAAAACTCATATAGAGTTACATCATCCATCGTTTCAAGAAGTATTATTTTTATCACAAACCTTTCAAGTACCCCTTCATCCATCATTTAATTTATTCTGGCATGATGTTGATGCAGAAGACGTTATAACATTGGCAAAGTACATTTGCGAGGAAGGAGAGATTAATGAACAAAATGCTCTTACTTTTCCAATAGAAAAAAACATTGTTTCTATATTAGTCGATCTTTGCGCGCTTCATAGAAAAGAAGCTGGACAGGTAATCATTGATAGATATGCTGAATCATTACTTTTATGTCTTGGCCTCCAAAGAAAAGAAGGTCATATTATCCCGGGTGACAAATTAGAAAATATTGAAAAAAATGAGATTTATCTCAATGGAACAACCAATGAATTAGTTTCTTATTTAGCAGGGATAACCATTAGAGAAAAAGCACCATTTCGAATTGGTACCAGAATGGGAAGACCGGAAAAAGCAGCAGAAAGAAAAATGCGACCACCACCACATGTCTTATTTCCTCTCGGCAATTTTGGAACCAATCAACGATTGTTCAGTAAAGCAATGGAACATAAAGAAATTGATGTTCAAGCAGGCCAGCGTATCTGTTCAGGTTGTGGGACAAAAACATTTCAATTATGCTGTGATTGTGGTAAACATACTGAACCGGTAGAAGAAAGAATTGAAGAATTTTCCATTGATTTAACTAAGGAATTAAATAAAGCAAAAAAGAAATTACATATTCGAAAAATACCTGATACCATTAAAGGAGTACAAGGGACCATATCAAAACATAAAACACCTGAACCGATTGAAAAAGGAATTTTACGAGCCAAACATGATGTTAGTGTGTTTAAGGATGGGACCATTCGATTCGATATGACCGATGCACCGATTACTCATTTTAAACCACATGAACTACATATCTCTATTGACAAACTAAAGTCACTTGGATATACCCATGACTATATGGGAAAACCTATCGAACATGAAGATCAGATATGTGAATTAAAAGTTCAAGATGTTATCATTTCACAGTCATGTGCTGAGTATTTTATGAAAGTAGCAAATTTTGTTGATGATCTTCTCTTTCGTTTTTATAAAACGGAACGATTTTATAATCTGCGGAAAATAGAGGATTTAACAGGCCATCTGGTTATCGGTCTTGCACCACATACCTCTGGTGGATCTCTTGCAAGAATCATTGGTTTTACGAATTCACAAGTATGTTACGCTCATCCTTTTTATCATGCTGCAAAAAGACGAAATTGCTTTGATTATCATCAAAGAGTTTTCTTATTTGATAAGAAAAATAATCGTTTCATTCAGGAAGAAATCGGAGAATTAATTGAAAATCGATATACTTTGGAACATGCATCCTCTATCGATGCTTTTGGTACTGAAAGAATTGAATGCCCGAAAGAAGAAGAATTATATGCATATAATTTAAATTCGCATTCAGGTCTTTTAGAAAAGAAAAAAGTCACTTGTTTTATAAAGGGAAAAACAAATCATTGGGTACAATTCAAAACATCCACTAATCGTGTCATTAAGGTTACTTCTGATCATGATATCCTTGTTATTAATAACGATAAACTTATAGTTAAAAAAGCCCGTGAATTATCTGTTGGCGATAAAGTACCGATTGCGACGCATCATCCGTATGAAAATACTCTATCAACACTGAATTTAGCTCATTTATTCCAAAGTTTGCCAGATGCAATAAAAAAGGATATTAAATTACGAAACTCAAAAGAATTTTTTAAACAAGTAGTTGAGGATATTGGAAGAGAAAAAATCCTAAAAATTTGTAATATTCACTATCAAAAATCACTTTCTAAATGGTATAAAAGTGTTCCATTAACTGATTATATATCCATTTGTAATAATGCGGACTATAATCTTAATGATCTTCCTTCTTCAACAAAAGTTGGTTTAAGACGAGATCATGTAACTCTTCCATTATACATCACCGATATTAAATCATTATTTTGGATTCTAGGAATGTATTGTGCGGAAGGCTGGTCACGATCAACAAATTCAGCATTTCAGGTATCATTTAGAAGTGAAGAGAAAAAGATTAGAGACACTATTCGATCAAAAATGAAATCTGTTTTTTCTTTAACGTCCTATGATCAAGGAACAAAAATAACTTATTCGTCTAGATTGCTAGTATTACTATTCACAAACATATTTCATGCTGGTTCAACTGCATATGAAAAAAAGGTGCCTGAAATTGTATATCATGGTGGAAGAGAATCAATTAGAGCGTTTATTTCTGCATTTTTTGATGGAGATGGGTCCATTAGCATTAATCCGGATCGCGTTACATTTTACTCTGTTTCACAAATGCTTATGGAAGGAATAGCAACATTACTGCTGAAAGAAAATATTTTCGCTCGTTATTCTATTACAAAAGAACGCCTTCCTGAAAAGAAAGTATTAGAACGCTATTTACAATTGAAGGAAAAGCCAGTTAAACATATTTTAATTCATCTTGTTTTAACAGGTAAAGATAAGTATGATTTCGCATCATTTATCAGGCCGGTTAGTGAAAAGAAAAAAACACGTTCAGAAATGATGAGCAGCAACATACCTAATAAAACCGATCGCCTATTAGTTTTTAAAGGGAAAAGATATCCCGCCGCATCATTTTCTGACTATACCTTTGATTTCATAAAAGAAATAACTGAAAAATCAGTTGATCAAGAAAATACATATTGTCTTGATATAGAAGGAGATACTATTGAGGATAAAGCTATTTATTGGCATAATCAGCTCTTACAAATTCGATGCGATGGGGATGAGGATGGTTTAATGCTATTGATGGATGCATTACTTAATTTTTCCCATGAGTATATCCCTGATAAACGGGGTGGGAAAATGGATTTACCATTGATTCTTACCACTCGATTAGACCCATCAGAAGTGGATAAGGAAGCACATAATGTGGATTGCTTATACCGATATCCTCTGAAATTCTATGAAGCAACCTTGTTACATGCACATCCCAAAGAATGGGAAAAACAGATGGATGTGGTGGGTGGAAGACTGGGAACACCACTGCAATATGAGCAATTTGGATTCACCCATGATACTGCTGATATTGCCCATGGTCCGATTATGTCCCGGTATAAAACCTTGAAAACCATGATGGATAAAATGAATGCACAACTGAATTTAGCTGCTAAAATACGTGCTGTTGATGAAGCAGATGTAGCCTACAAGGTTATTGAGCGTCATTTCCTTCCGGATATTCTTGGTAATCTTCGAGCGTTTAGTAAACAATCCGTACGATGTGTTTCCTGTAATATTACCTATAGACGGATACCGTTGAATGGTTTATGTCGAAAATGTCATGGAAAATTAAGTTTGACTGTTCACGAAAAATCAGTGAAGAAATATCTGGAAATTTCAAAAGAAATTGCTGATAAATATCATATTAGCCCCTATGCAAGCCAAAGGATCAATTTAGTTGAAAAAAATATTAACTCGCTTTTTTCTAGTGATAAAGTTCGGAAAACAAAGCTTACCGATTTCTTTTAATGACCTCTACCTAAGGTATTTAATAATAAGCATAATATTCATATAGCAAGTTCTTTATGCATTGGTAGAAAAAAATAAAAGAGGAGTTTAAAAGAAATGGTAGATCAATCCATTAGACAAATAAGTAAAAAGTCTTGGTATCGCTGGTCTTTTTATGTTAATATCGTCCTCTTTTTCATAATAGCAATCTCGATATATCTACTGATAGTAGACGCATATAATGCAGGATATATTGCAAAATCAGGTGGAGGCCAATTATTATCTCAAGCATGGCTATTCATTGCTCGTGATGTTGCATTCCTATCCATATCACTTGCACTAGTATTCTTTCAGTTCTTCAGGAATCTACTAGTCATCATTAAACGATCACTATAAATCGAAAAACACAGATGTTTTGCTCCATGGCGAAAGATGTAGAATAGACTGGGGAGGTAGACGTTCCCTGTTACCAGAAATCGTCTTAACGCTGGAGTCGAATCAATGGGGCGATGTAACGAGCATCTTGTGATCCAATTGCTAACGATGAGACCCTGTCCTTTGGGATCGGAGGTGATGATCTCATATGGCCGGAGGGCTATATGACCATCTTTATTACGGAAACCGGGTCAGGCACGGAAGTGAGCAGCCTTACCGTAAACTACCGATGCTCATTGGGTTCACGGGGTTGAGAAGGTAATTGGGTAGTCATTTGATGAAACGTGCACCCACCTGGCGGTTTCTACATCCGCTAAAATACAAAAACATTTGAATACATATAGTTCATTGATGGATTTTCAGTGGGGGAATCTGCAAGATGGTTACATTGTTAAAAGATAAAAATATGGTTGCCTCATGGCAACGTTTCTTTGAAGAACAGTATAAAGCTGAAATTGAAACCATTGCTGTTTCCTATCCGGATAAACAAAGTGTGTTTGTTGATTACTGGGATATTGATCGGGCAGATCCTGAACTTGCTGAACTATTGATCGAACAACCCTTGAAAACTCTTTTTAATGCTGAAGAAGCCTTAAAAAATATTGATGTTGCTATTGAACAAAATATAGCGATTCATTTTCGCGTGGTGAATCTTCCTGAACTGCATCGTATTATTATCCGAAATATCCGATCGGTTCATCTTGGAAAATTAAAAGCTGTGGAGGGCCTTGTGAAAAAACGAACTGAGGTTCGTCCTAAGTTGAAAGTTGCTGCGTTTCAATGTCAGAAATGCGGTGCGGTCATGCGCATCGAGCAAGACGAGGATATTTTAAAAGAACCTACCGAATGCTTGGAAGATGATGGCGGATGTGGCCGGGTCTCATCATTTAAATTATCCACGAATTTATCCAGTTTTATTGATTCACAAAAAATTGAAATTCAAGAAAATCCAGAAGGTTTACGAGGTGGTGCTCAACCGGAACGGCTGAGTGTTTTTTTAGAAGATGATCTTGTCGGTGAGATTGCACCAGGAGACCGAGTGGTAGTTAATGGCGTTCTTCATTCAATGCAGCGACGGAGGGGAACGTTTCGATTGACCTCTTTTGATAAAGTCATGGATGCAGTAAGCATTGAGAACCAGCAGATGGCATTTGAAGAAGTTGATATCACCGAAGAAGATGAAGATGAGATCCATACCATAAGCAAAGATGAAAAGATTTATATCAAAATGCGGGAGAGCATGGCACCTACTATCTATGGAATGGATGTAGAAAAAGATGCCTTAGTCCTTCAGTTGTTCGGAGGCCTTTCAAAACGAATGCCCGATGGATCGTATATCCGTGGTGATATTCATTCCTTGTTTGTGGGAGATCCGGGAACAGCTAAATCTCAGTTACTTACTTATATGTCAAAACTTGCCCCTCGAAGTATTTACGCATCTGGAAAGGCGTCATCTGCTGCAGGTCTTACCGCAGCAGCTGTTCGAGATGAATTTGGAGAGGGACAATGGACACTTGAAGCAGGAGCACTGGTGCTTGCAGATATGGGCATTGCTTGTATTGATGAGATTGATAAAATGAGCGATCAGGATAGAAGCAGTCTTCATCAGGCTATGGAACAACAAGAAATATCTGTTGCAAAAGCAGGGATAAATGCAACCCTTAAATCTCGATGTGCTGTCCTTGCCGCTGCAAATCCAAAACTTGGTCGATTTGATGATTTCATCCCTATTTCAGAGCAAATTAATATGCCCCCTGCTCTTCTTTCTCGTTTTGATTTGATTTTTTCCATTCTTGATAAACCAAAAAGAGAAACCGATTCTGCTCTTGCCACCCATATTTTAAGAACACATAAAGCAGGAGAAGTAAATGAAAATATCCTCCGAAGTGAACATAGCAAATATAGTATCGAAGAGCGGGATATTTTATTAGAACAAGTCATCCCTACCTTTGATCCTGAATTTTTACGAAAATACGTTGCCTATTCAAAGCGATATATTTTTCCAGTTATGGAAGATGATGCTATGAAACTAATTCAGGATTACTATGTTGATCTACGTAATCAATCCCAGGATTCCGTCCCATTTACCGCAAGACAACTTGAGGCGTTTGTTCGGCTAGCTGAAGCAAGTGCCCGGGTGCGGTTGAGCAATGTGGCAACTATTACGGATGCTAAACGATCCATTCACATTATCAATGAGTATCTTCGACGAGTTGGAATGGATAAAGAAACCGGTAAATTCGATATTGATATTATTGCTACGGGCAGCAGTCATTCACAACAACAACGCATGCGCACAGTCATGGATATCATCAAACGTATTTGTGAAGAATCTGAAGAAGGCAATGCTTCAAGAAATGAGATTATTACCGAAGGAGAAGCAATAGGTTTATCATCAGAAAAAATCACTAGTGCCCTTGATAAAATGAAGCGAAACGGTCAGATTTATGAGCCAAGTCATGGTAAATTTAGGCTGACGAGTGATTAAAATTTCATTCATTCTTTTTTTAATTATTTTTCAACAGATTAAAAAATTGTATATCTCGCCAGTCACTGCTACTTTGACCAAGATCATCATAGACTACTGCTGTGATTCGATGGGATCGAAGTGATATTTTATTGAAATGCCACTTATACGGATAGTCATAATCAGTGTAAACAAGCCTATTATTATAATAAAAATCAACTCGCTCGATTGGCCTGCTTCCATGCAGAACCTCAGCCCAGATCCAGATATCATTAATGACCGTTGTTTCAAGCTCATCGATTTGTTTTACACGTCTTCCATCAAAATATAATCCCCCTAACGCAGGTGATGCAATCATGATCTGGGGGGGAATATCCTGTTCATCTGCAATTCGAGCAATGGTAGCAGCAATTATTTTGGTATTATTTACTAAATAATCGATATCAATATTTTCAATTGTATCACGTGCAGAGTGAAAATTAAGGCTCCATTCACTTTCAAAAAAAGCAATTGCTTCATATCCTCTATAAACAAAGGATGCGTAATCACTTGCCATTCTTCCTTCTTCATCAGTGGTACGTTTATCAAGAGTGAAATCAGGTACATATTGTTGTTGCATCTGATCGATGAGGTCAACTATCCAGAGCACATCTTCGGTACCATAAACTCTGAGTTTTTTTGCTCCCTCATCAGTATTTGCATTTGCTATCATATCCGCGTTGAGCTCAACTAAAATATCCTTTTGTTGCTCATATGCTTGCTGGGCATATGATGAGCTTCCAAGTAGACCATCTTCTTCACCAGAAAAAGTGATGAACTCAATATTGTGGTAGAAATCAAATTTACTTAATGCATATGCTGCAGCCATAACAGCAACAACTCCTGATCCATCATCATCAGCACCGGGTGATTGTTTCACTGAATCATAATGAGCATTAAAAATAATGGTTGAGGCTTTTTCATTTTTTCCTGGTTGTAAGCCAATAATATTTTGACTATTAAGAAGTATTTTTGGTCTGAAGGACCGTTGTTTTGACCAGTTCTGTATCTGTACCTGCAATCCTTCCTTTTTAAATTCATCAGCTATATATGCTGCTGTTTTTTCACATCCGTATGTATCAGTTGGACGAGGACCAAAACTTACTATTTTTTCCATGTATTCAAGCAACAAATCTTTAGTGATCATATCTACAATGTTTTGTATCTTATCATTGTAATTCGAATCATATGTGGTATCTTGATCGATGGAGAAATTAAGATATTGAGCATTTAATATATTTGTACCTTGAAATAAAAAAAAGATAATGACAATGAATGTTACAAGTTTTTTGATATTTTTCATGGAAGAATCCTATGTTAAAATATCATTTTAAAATTAATATAGTTTTGGTAATAAATAAAAGAAATTAAAAAAATGAGGAGTTTTTATTATATCTTTGGAGATGATAATTTACCAAGTGCTTTTTTTACCTGATCTCTGTTCTCTTCTCCAATCTCGCCGATAACGATATCCAAAAAAGTAGTTTTTATATCATTCCAATTTAAGGAGGTTACCCCGAAGTTATATTTTTTCTTCTTATCTGCTTTGTAAACCCCTGGTGCCATATTTCTGGTATCACTGTTATCCATGTGAAGAACATACTGAGGACGAAATGTTTTCTTTTCCAGAAGATAAATCTCAAATTTTCTGTTGAAATATTTATATTTATGATCCTTATCGTGATATCGATATTCAAATTCAAAATGCTTATTTATTGGAATTTTGCCATTATCCATCGTGCAACCCTCAATACTACTTGATGGTAACAAATTGGATATTAAAAAACTTTTTTTAATTTTTAACAATTATAAAAAAATTCAAAATAAAATAAAAAAAAGAAGTGATGGATTAATAACAATTTTAATCCAAATAATAACTTGCTGGGAACGGTTCTGGTTTCAAACCTTTTCGTTCTCGAATCTGTTTGACAATATCATCTTGAAGATGCTTTGGTAATGGTTCAAATCCCATATTTTCCGTGTTCCATAAAACACGTCCACCGGTTGCACTTCGAATTGATGATGCAAATCCAAACATTTCAGAAACTGGTGCTTTTGATTCGATGTTTACACTGTCACCTTCAGAAGTCATATCTTTAACTTCCGCACGTCTCTGATTAAGCTCTCGAGAAGCATCCCCCATCAATTCCTGCGGGGTACTGATAAATACCTTTTGCATTGGTTCTAAAAGAATTGGTCCAGAAATGGTGATAGCACCATAAATTGCGTTACGACATGCGGGAATGACTTGTGCTGGACCTCGGTGAATGGCATCCTCGTGTAACTTTGCATCCACTAATCGAACAAATACTCCTTGCACTGGCTCACTTGCAGTTGGTCCACTCTTCATCACTTCAACAAATGCTTCTTCAAGAAGGGGCCTTGTTTCAGTTAAATATTGAATACCCTTTGTTACATCAGCAAAAATATTCGTTCCCTCTACCGCAAAAACACCTTTTGCTTCCTCTTTTGACATTCCAAGCTCCTGTAATTTCTTTATTGCTTCGTTTTTAAATTTCTTGATATTTTGAGGAATTTCATTATCATGAAGCGCTTTGACGATGTTTTCTGATAGTGGTTCAACTTCAATGTAGAATCGATTATGTTTATTTGGTGATTTTCCTTCGAATTTATTAGGACTTTTCTTTGAAACTGATTCTCTATACACAACAATAGGTTCAGAGGTGATAATATCAAGTTTATGATCATTGCGAATCCGATACTCAGTGATTTCAAGATGCAGTTCCCCCATACCACTCATCAAGTTTTCACCAGTTTCCTGGTTAATATTTACTTGAATACTTGGATCTGCTTTTGAGATCGATCGAAGAACTTCAATTAATTTTGGTAGATCTTTGGTATGTTTTGCCTCAACTGCAACCGTGACCACGGGCTCAGAAACATGCACAATCCGTTCGAATGGCTCAGCATCTGGATCAGATGTAACCGTACTACCTGCGATTGCATCTCTAATTCCTGTTACAGCTACAATATTTCCAGCTGAAACATATTCAACAGGAATCCTGTCAATTGCTACCATCACATTAACTTGCTGTACCCGATTCTTATTTGGCATACCCGCAACATAGACCTCTTGACCCCGCTCTATTTTACCACTATACATTCTACCCACAGCTACTTCGCCTGCATGTGGATCAAGAATAATTTTTGTAATCATTAAAGCTAGAGGACCATTTTCTTTACATTGCATCATACTTTTACCTATTTCACTGTCTTGGTCACCACGCCAGATATGTGGAATTCTATATTTTTGAGCTGTTGCTGGTGATGGTAAATGATCAATAACCATATCAAGAACAACTTGGTGAATAGGTGCTTTTTTTGCAAGTGCCTTTTGATCTTCCTTATGACAATACTCATAAATGTCTTTAAAGGAAATACCTGATTCTTTCATGTAAGGAACGGATATTGCCCAGTTATAATATGCAGAACCAAATGCCACTGTTCCATCTTCGGGTCGCGCATTCCATTTACCTTTGAATTCTTCAGGAAGCACTTTATTCAAAAGTTCATTATATTTTGCAATGATTTTTGCAAATCGCTGTTGCATTTCTTCAGGAGTAACTTTTAGTTCATTGATTAATCGATCAACTTTATTGATAAATAAAACAGGCTGCACTTTCTCTCTCATTGCTTGCCGGATAACTGTTTCAGTTTGCGGCATTGTTCCTTCTACAGCACATACTACTACAATGGCTCCATCCACTGCACGCATTGCACGAGTAACATCACCACCAAAGTCAACGTGACCTGGAGTATCGAGAAGGTTAATAAGATAATCTTTTCCTTCAAATGTATGTACCATAGAAGCAGAAGCAGTGTTAATAGTGATACCACGATCTTGTTCTTGTCCTTCATAATCAAGAACAAGTTGCTTACCAGCAAGATCTTCACTCATCATACCACATCCTGCCAGCAGGTTATCTGAAAAAGTAGTTTTTCCATGATCAATATGAGCTGCGATACCAATATTTCTAATCTGATCAAGTTTATTCATTAAATTTTTTGCTTTTGCAATATTATCTTCTTTACGTCCCATACTAACACTCCATTAGTATAAATTTTGTTTTGAATAACAAAATAGTTGTAATTCTTGGTTTAACGAGCTGATTTGGCAACTCGTTCCATTTCATTTTTCTTTGAAACAGCAAATGAAGTAACATCATTTTCAGCAGCTTTGATAATTTCTTCTGCAAGACAGTACTCCATTCGTTTTTTGTTTTTATGTGATGTGTTAACCGAACCAGTTGATATATTTCTCAGAGCAATATCGAGACGACGTTGTGGAGAAGTGTCAACTGCTTTTGGAACCAAAATACCACCGAATCGAAGACGAGTTGCTTCTTCTTTAGGTGCTGCATTCTGAATAGCATTGACCAGAACTTGCAATGGATTTTTTTTAGTTCTTTTTTCGACTATATCAAACGTTGCTCTGACAATTTTATAAGCTTTAATTTTCTTTCCATTATAGTTCTCTGTTCGCATGATATTGTTGATTAAACGCTCGACAATTGGCACTTTTGATTTGGCAAACATTTTATTTGCAAAGACGGCGCCAATGTAAATGTTTTCAGTATCCAGATTAATATAACGAGCAAGACCCTGATCTTCTACTTTCACACCATCTGGATCATATTTCTCAAGTGATGGAAAAAAATTCATTTTATTGGAATTTGATTTTTTTTCAGCCATGTTTATCGTCTCATTGCTTTCTCAATCTTTCCTTTTACCATCTGTTGTAAGGAAACATCATTTACTTTTATAACTTTAAAACGAACACCGGGGATATCACCATAACTTCGTCCCATTCTACCACCAATACCTTCAACCATAACCTCGTCGTGTTCATCAATAAAACTAATTGCATTATCTCCTGGAGCAAATGCTGTGATTTGACGACCATTTTTGATTAATTGAACTTTTACACATTTTCGAATTGCAGAATTGGGCTGTTTTGCTTCGATACCTACTTTTTCGATAACAATGCCTCTAGCTTGCGCTGTTCCTTCCAAAGGATCTGCTTTTTCCTTTAAGTGTAAAACTCTTTTTTTGTAATATCGGTCACTCCATCGGAGTTTTTTCCGATCATTGCTTAATTTCCGTGCTGCGTTAATTCCTTTACCCATAGGTCATCTACTCGAGAAGAGTATGCCAGTATACAAGTTTTCATATATAAAGCTTAACTCCAACACAAGTTTTATTTAAAATATTATAGGGCAAGATACATTCATATTTTCTTATCCTAATATACACCGTAATAGTGTTGGTAAGGCTGTATGATTCTTAATTAATTTCAGAAGTGGGCTATTTATTTTAGATTTAGGCATGTTTACCTCAAGTGGATCACACCATCCACTTTGATGTTCATTGGTATCTTTAGATTTTACTCTGATAGGAAAGGTTCCTTCTTTATCCCATTGGTGAGATAGAGCTATTTCTGTTCCTGAAGAATATGGGCCGCTCCATCCTTCATAGTTTCCATCTCCCCAATCAATGCAATAATAAATATCATCCTCCTCCGGATCGATGGTTGAGATAGTATAAGAATAATTCTCTTTTATTTTTCCACTTGTTGGACCATCAATAATTGGGGGGAATGGGGTTTGGGCAATGTAATTATACCGATATAGACCAAATTCTCTGTCAAGCGGATAACCGGCAAGAGTTACATAAAAATCATCATCTGATACTGATAAAATGGTATAAATATGCTCATTTACGTTGGGATATCCTCCACCTGCTTCTATGGTCCGGATCAATGTTTTTTCATTATTTAAGAATTCAACAAATAAAATAACATGATAATGAGGAATATTCAACACATCACCTGTTTCTAATTCATGATATTTAATCTGAGACGAAGCGTAAGGGAGGGTATAGGTTCCATGTTTTATTGGTAGATTCCAGCATCTTGATACGAACCCTGAACAATCAACACCACAGGCTACCTGACAAACAAAATTTTTATCAGTGTAAATATCTCCCCCAAAATGAATAGTTCCCTCATAGTTACCAGTTCCTGTGTATTGTTCATCGAAATCCTCTGGATTTGTTAAATTAAATCCAGAAATACTGCTAAATCCTCCCCATTTATAGGGAATAACAGCATTCATTTGATTTGCTTTCCATCCCCAATTACTTGGTTGAGATGAATAGGTATCTCTATCCGGAGTATCCACATGCCATCCCTTATATGTATCATGGAAAATATTCTCATTTGTTGGTTGCCACTGATGATTAAGAAAGCCCTC
>CAZWQV010000026.1:0-26224 GCA_964636235.1 uncultured Thermoplasmatales archaeon | reverse complement strand
GGTGGAGGACGACCTATAACTGATATTATAATTTATAGTATCACAATTGAGACCTAATCTTAGAAAACCCCTTATCAAATTAAAAATGTGAATAATAATCGATATTTACATTTTTGATAATTTTTCCTTTTTGATAATTTCTCAAGTAACTTTAAAAATAGATGCTGGAAATAATTAGCCATGAACTAATATGGTGATATAAGTGAAGTGGCCAAAAACAATTGGGGATCGGGATAGAACGAAACAATATGATTCCTATGTAAAACCGTTGAGCGCGGAAGAAAAAATAATGGTGACACAAATTGCTCATATGAAAGCACAAAAAGAACTTACGAAAGCTTGTATAAATGTGGAACGGGCAATAAATCATTATTTCAAAGCAAGATATGGTGCAAAAGAAGTAATTAATAAATTGGATGTATTGCGGTTAGATATTCAGGATAAACAAGAAGAAATAAAGAAATTGACTTTAAATTCATTACCTTATAAAGACCTCAATCAAGAGAGGATCAATGAAGAACTCTTTTCAAATCCATTGAAAAGAATATCAAAAAAACTTTGGATGTATATTATAGCAATTATCATTAACGTTATCATTTATTTCATAGCATTTGCTTTTAATCAGTCATGGTTTTATGCACTTGGCTTTTTAACATCTGCAATAATATTTTTATCATACTATCTGCCCTGGTCAAGAAACACTGAGAAAACGTTGGCAACATCAAAAAAAGTAGGACCAAAAATATGGTAAGAGCTAAAATCTTATCTATCATACAAAAAAATTAATAATAATAACTATTTCCCACATTTTATGGAATATCCTTATATTACGGCAAAAAATCACATTGAACAAACGGTAAAAAAAATATTAGAAACATTACAATACCCTATTCAAGTTTCTCTTGAAATTCCACCAAAAAATATGGGTGATTTTTCTTTTCCATGTCACTCGCTTTGTAAATATAGTAAATGTTCACCACAACAAACCGCAGATAAGATAAAAGAAAACATAAACAAAGATAAAATCATCAAAGATATTACCACGACAAATGGATATATAAATTTTGAAATTAATACATCATTTTTGATCGATCATACAATTAATTTAATTTTTGATTTAGAACAAAAATATGGCCATCATACTAAAAGGAATAAAAAGGTCATTATTGAACATACATCTGCAAATCCAAATGGGCCTCTGCATGTCGGAAGAGCTCGTAATCCTATTATTGGTGACACTATAACAAGAATTTTTACTGCAGCAGGTTATGATTGTGAAACTCAGTTTTATTTAGATGATCTAGGAAAACAAGTGGCAATTCTTTCCTGGGGAATGCAACATATTGATACTATCGATTTAACAAATGTTGAGAGAACTAAATCGGATCATAAAGCAGTGTTATTTTATCAAAAGGCAAATGAATTAATGAAAGAAAATGAAGAAATTCAAAATGAAATAGGAAAAATAGTTAAAAAAAGTGAACTAGGTGATAAAGAGACATTAGAGCAGGTAAAGAATGCATATAATCCTGTTTTAGAGGGTATGCTTGATAGTCTTCATTCAATTAATATTTTTATTGATTCATTTATACCTGAATCAAAATTTGTTGAAAATAAAATGGTAGAAAAAGTAATTTCAGATTTAAAACAAACAAAATATTGTTATGAAGAAGATGGAGCAAATTACCTAGACCTTGATTTCTTTGGAATACATGGAAGAAATAAAAAATTCTTTATCACAAGAAGTGATGGAACATCACTCTATGCAACAAGAGATATAGCCTATCATTTATGGAAAGCAAAAAAAGCAGATCTTTTAATTAATATCCTTGGTGAAGACCATAAATTAGAATCAAAGCAAGTAGAAATTGGCCTACAATTACTTAATGAAGAAAATGTTCCTCATCCTGTGTTCTATTCATTTGTTTCGCTACCGGGTGGAAAAATGTCAACAAGGAGAGCCAGGGTAGTTTATTTAGATGATCTTATAGAAGAATGTATACAAAGAGCTTATGAAGAGGTTAAAAAAAGAAGGGGACATGAATTAACAGATCAAGAGATGAAAGAAATAGCACGGGTTATCGGTGTTGGTTCATTACGCTATAATATTATCAAAGTTCAACCAGAAAAAGATATTATGTTTAAATGGGAGGAAGCATTGAATTTTGAAGGAAATGCAGCACCATTTATCCAATATGCCCATGCAAGAGCTGCTGGCATTCTCAATAAAATAAAAGCTGATAAGAAGAATGAATATACATCAAGTATTTCAACATTAAATCATCCTTCTGAAATCGAATTAGGTAAAAAAATGGCGATGTTTCCCGAGATAATTCAAAATGCAGCAAATGGTTTTAAACCTCATTTAATTACATCTTATCTATTTGAAATTGCATCCGTTTTTAATCAATTCTATAGAGATTGTCCAGTATTTTCAGAAAAAGGCATTGAAATTAGAAACCAAAGAATTTTGCTGGTAAAGGCAGTGAAAATTGTTTTAAATAATGGTCTTAATCTATTGGGAATTGAAGCACCTGATGAAATGTGAGTTAATTGATTATAACTCTGCTTTAAAATATTTAAAATCAATATTTGACCAATCATCAAAATCATTTTTTCCATGAGACCCATCTGAATAATCCATGAAATGATTTGATAGACCACCATACATATACCCATAATTCATAATACTTCTATATGGTCTCCATTTCCAATAAGCTGGTTGCCAAGGATAATAAGCATTTTCTGCATGACCGCCCAACCAAACAAGTCCCAGACTATGACCTAATTCATGCATATAAGCACTAGCATACACAATATCTTCTTTTCCAGCAAATGGACTTCTAACTTTTTTTTCTAAACCGACCTGGGATATTTGAAATGCGTTATTTCGGTAACAAAAACCTGGAGCTCCTTCAGCATTATAAATAACTATACCATAATGAAAAACATCTTTTCTCCAATTATCTTCATTTCTGTGTAAAAAATATTGATTATATATGTTATTAATTTCAAACCAGGTAGTATTATCACCCGTGTTATCAAATGGAATAATCTCTGAACCTGTTTCTTCCCATGAGCCATCATCAAGGAAAAATAAGATATTATGTTTCTGAAAAGCATCTCTAATTAATTCTTTAGAAGTATCGGGAAGAATGCTTGCTTTTTCACCGTTTGGACCTGCCCCCATCTGATCAAGTTCTACAAAAACATCAGCTCTATAAGGATCTGAACCCCATTGAGATGTCATATATTCTTGAATATTTGATAAAGCATCATTATCTAAATCAATATGGGCATGATCATTCCATTCAAATGGATCATAATACCAAAAGTCTCCTATTTCCCATTGATTTGTTTCATCATTATAAAACCAATCAAAATAATGGCCCCATTTATGTTCCCATTCTATAGGAATTGAGTCATTATCATCATCTCTTCCTGTATCATCAACGGTGGGATCTGTAAAATAAACATTGGTTTCAGTCCAATAGGGTAACGTATCATTATCAAAATCATTTTGTTTTATATCAAAATATATCTCACAGTCATTATCATCTTGATAAATACTATTATCATCACAGCCGTTTCCTCTACCATAACCACTTACATCAAAATAGGTTGGATATGGATAATAATAGTCATTTCCATCCCAATGTCCACTTTTTATACTATAAAATAAATCAAGTTCTTTACAGTCTGGATTAGAATTATCATTCGTTGCAATATCGCATAAGGTGTTTTTTCCAATATTCCAATCCCATAATTGTATTTGAATATCTACAAATTCTTCATCATCTGGTACATCCGCGGTACAAGACCAATCAAGATTATAAAGATATTTTTGGTTTTTCCAAACTGGTGATTGAAAAACTTCACCGTTAATAATTACTTTTACAAAGAAATCTGGATCTGAATGTTTATCAATGATATCCAATGCACGAATACAATTAATATCGACTGTAACAACAATATCTACTAATGGATCAAAATCTTCATTTTTGTAATTGGAAAAGGATTTAATAATTTCTTGATCAAATATTGGCTTTTCATAATATTTCATTTCATCATTTACACTTGGTGCACTTGAAACCAAGGATATATTAATGAATAGAAAAATGAAAAGAATTATACAAGCTTTTGTTAATAGTAATGGTAATTTCATTTTTTATTGTCCCCAAATATTTTTTTATATTAACAAATCATATCACATAGTTATATAATATTTTAGTTTATATATTATTAATAATTTTTCTACTAATTTAAATCTTTTCATTAAGGGCATTCTGATTTATATAAAAGAAAACCATTAACTTTGATTATAAAAATGAAATATCGAGAGATTTCTTGTTCATCAATATTAAAAAAAATAACTCGACCAGATGATCTATTTGATGGTGTATTTACTATAGATCCATATCAGAATTGTTCATTTGGTTGTGTTTATTGTGATTCTACTTTTGAAGATATAATTTATATTAAAACAAATATCGCTACACAATTAAAACATGAACTGCAACCTCTTTCAAAAGGTAGAATTATTATTGGATCTGTTCATGATCCTTATCAAGAAATTGAAAAAACATATCATTTAACTCACGCAATACTAGAATTACTAAAGGATTATGATTATCCTATTCATATTTTAACAAAATCATTACATGTGATCGAAGATCTATCAATACTGAAAGAATTTAATGATGTTATGATTTCTTTTTCATTATTAACACTAAATAGCCAATTAGCAAGAAACATAGAATTACATACTCCATCACCTAATGAACGACTCAAAGTTATGAATGCGATTCATGACCAAGGGATTAAAACAGGAATTGCTTTTATTCCCATAATTCCATTTATTAGTGATTTGGAACTGGAATCTATGATTAAGAGTGCAAAAAAATACCATGCTGACTATTTATTATATAAACATTTAGAATTAAAAGGAGATCAAAAAAGAATATTTTTTAATTTCATTCAAAACAATTTCCATAATTTATTAGAAGATTATGAAATATTATACCAAGATAATTATCTTCCGAAAGAAACATATCAAGAATATATTAATGGAACCATTGAACAGCTTTGTATGAAATATAATTTAAAGACTAGTGTGAAAATGAAAAAATCATGATCTATTTTCTTTTTCTGAATAGTATCGCTACCATTATCAATATAATTATAATAACAAATGTGATAATTAATATCATATTTTGATTAAGAAATGCTGATGGTTGTTTTTGGTGGGGATGATCAACTGTTCCAAATGGATTATGTCCATTTATTTCTAAACCTCTTTCTTCACTATATGATACTGCTTGAATATCTTGTTCTGTCCAATGATTATTAGTACTAAATTCTGTACTGGGAACCCACACTCGCATATTAGGATCTCCATAAAGACAGACATTTTCGGCCAAGTCCCACCACCATTGTGGACTACCATCACGAACGTATTGAATGCCTACCTTTTTAATGCCCTCCATATAGATTTCACCAATGGTTTCTCCAGCTGCTATTCCTCTTGGAACGCTGTTTTGCCATACATCTGAATACCATGATGTTGCCCAGGGATCCATAATCTGAAATGGAGAACCATGTCTCATAAGGGTTAAATGTAAGAATTTACCGGCAGGAAGACAGGCAACACTACTTACTCCTGCTGAATGAATATTTTCTAGTTCATCATCTATTTGGGTGCCATTATACCATGATGTTCCTAGTCTACTTAATAGAACGGTGATGATAACTCCATCATAATAATCCTGGGTGTCCTGTAACCAATCTGGCGTGACTTGTCTTAATATTGGCAAACTGGCAATATTTCCAATGAAGTCTCTGATGGGTCTTTTGGCAAGAGCCCAATCCAGTCCTGTTTTGAAAAAGTATATTCCAATAGGATCTGGATTTCCTAATAACATTGGTATAATTCCATGAATATCCATAGTCATGGTATCAGGTTCTTCTGTTGAACCCATGAGCCATTCATAACCTCTCCATGGGTTATCCTCTTTTTTATATGCAGTAAATGGAAGCGGTGGATACCCTTGTTTAGTTGGATTATCATAATCAACATCCCAAAACATAAACATGCCTCCATTCATAGGAGCACCATGGGTGTTTACCATCCAAAGAAGAACTCCTTGATTTAGGTTAAACATATTTGCATCAAAATTTGTTGAAAAAACAGGTGTAAAACCACCTTGACGAATATAAAATGGTTGAACTTCTGCTCCACTAAGATCTGGAAAATATGCCCCTTCTTCTCCATTGACTGCAACCATTACGCCTTCATCAATTTGATCAAAGGACTGTGATCTTCCAGGTATTGTTCCGTCTGCACATTTATACTCAAATCCCCAATATATACTTGCCCGGGTGTTAAACTTAATATCGTAACATACTAAGGTATCAAGAATTGGATAGTCAAATACTTCTTCCATGGATTCCTTAGTTATTTTTAATCCAAGTGTTCCCCTCCATGGAAATCTTCTTTTGCTACTGCTACCATTTATTAATGTTACACCATTTGGATTATTAATTGCTGGATTTTCAAATACGATCATTGGATAAAAAATTGATTTAGAAATCCAGGTACTTAAATCAGTCGGTGAACCAAAAAATCTTCCAGGTTTAGCTTTTCCAACAAATACTCGATCCCACGGAAGACCAATGTCATACTGACCAGCTACAGTGATTATTACCTCTTCTCCTTCTTTATCAAAACCTAATGATTTTAAAAAATTATAAACACGTGTTCCTGTTAAATACATCTCTGAAACGGTAGGAAGTCTGGAGTGACCATCAGGATGTCTTCTCCATAATTCGTTATGCCAAACAACAGCGGTTGACAACTCTTCATGATTATCAACTAACAGGACAGGTGATCCATGATGATCTGCGATATATGCTGCTGGACCAAAACTTCTCAATCCCATGATTTCTTTATTTGGTTTTAACTCTGCAACATACCAAGAACTCCAAGGATCAATAGTTGAAAAAATAATATCATTACTTTCAGAAATATCCCTTATAGCATAATAGATTTCTTCATAACTAGTATAATGGCCAGGTATTGAAAAACCATTTTTTATTTCATCTTTTGCTTCTTTAGATAAATAATCATTGATATTAACTAAATATATCTCGTTTACTCCAAGTTCGTATAATGTATTTTTTGTTATCTCTGGAACATCATCTGTAGAAACATATAACAATGGTGCATTTAACTCAGAGGCTAAAATAGCCCCTTCTGTTGCTGATGCAATACCTACTGCTTCCTTTTCACTAAAATTTTGCCCCCATGAATATTCAATGGTAAAATCAGTTGATTTTGTAAGATCATTCATTGAGAAAACACATATTTTATATGATTCTCCAGGTAAACATCGCCCCAATTGATGGACATGTAAATCTGTCTCAGTGCCAGGAGGTAGGGGAATATCCTCATCATAGATTGAAGATGCACATTTTGTGGAAACTCCTGGTTCTCTAGTAGATAATACTTCTTCACCTGATGGGCCAATTAATGAAAAACCTAAATCAACATTGGGATCATCCCAACTTAAATTAATTTGGACATTTCGACAACCAATAGGCGGATTATCTGGAATTTCTATTTCAATTCCCGGAAACATTTCAACATCAACTTGATAGGTTACTTGTCTCATATTTTTTAATACCTCAAGAAAAGAACCATATCGTCCGAAATTAAAAGTCAGAAAACTCCGATGTTTTTGATCTTCAATACTTGTATCTTTAATTGTTGCAGTATCTTCATCCCAAGGATTAATATAATCATATGATTTTGTTGGAACATCAGTTATTGCAACACTCCATATTCCACTTTTATAGACATAAACTGAGGTTTTATCAACATCCATACCACCTTGCGTGTTCCACTCACTTGTAATCCCTGCCATCATCCATTTGCCATCTTCTTGACAATAAACTTGTAGATCTCTATCTCCTGCAGGTATTGACATGTTGATAATTCCTTCAAAACCTGGTACACCTGATTCAAAATAAAAACAGGGATACCAAGATCGTACTTTTAAGAATTTATATGATTCAGGGACGGTAAATGTATTATATATAGGATACACGTCATTAGTTTGAGGTACTTCAAAATGCTCAGTTTTAGTGCCATCGCCAGGATCTAAGCTGCCTGTTAACATTCCTTTTGTTTTATTATCTGGTTTTTTATATGATTCTTGAATGACTGCAATAACTGCCTTATCTGCATACGACCAGTCACTTAAAGCAATTTTACTTGCAATTGTATATGGATTATTCCCTGATATTTGTGTTGTATTCTGTGCTTTCCAAGAGGAATCCAATTCATTTTCATTAATATTAATCAAGGTCATTTTATCTAATGAACCTTTTGAATATGACATCCAATCCTCCATAAAATAATTTATACCCTCATATGAATCAAGGGACCTTTCTTTTATCTCTTTTGGTGTGAAATCTGAATTAAAAAAGAGAAGAGGACTTGAAAATAAGACGTCTTTGTTTTTATCATAAAAAACTGAGCTTGGAATTGCAGATAGATATGCATAGTCATCTAGTAATGATGTTTCATCTTGCTGTATAAATGTTGTTTTTTTCATGGGAATGAACGGTTTCCATGTTATTCCTTTCTGAAATCCAGTATGATGTTTTAATTCTAAATCTGCAAGAACAGCAGGTAAAAAAGAACCCATGAGTAAAATGAAAACGACAATTACAGAATAGATAAGAGTTAATGATTTTGAATTTGAGTTCATTTATAATATCTCCTTAATACAACGTATTAAATTATCATTCCATGTACTAGTTTTGATATTAGCTTGTAATATATTTATAATTTATTATTAATAAAATTATTAATCAAAAAATTTGATAGAAACCCATATGCAATATTATTATATAGGAATTAGTTAGTACGAAGTTGATAATTTCTGTGAATAATATGAATCAAAAATTAAAAAAAAGACTTGAAAAACAACATTATGCAATTATAGGAGAACATTCTGCAGTTAAACTCTGCCATTGGATGAAACAAAGTCTTCTTCATCAAAGGCATTGTTATAAACAAGAATTCTATGGGATACAATCACACCGTTGTTTACAAATGACTCCAACTATTAATCATTGTAATCACTCATGTTTATTTTGTTGGCGATATCAAGGATTCACAGAGCATAGTATAAAAGAGCCTGATGATCCGAATTATATTCTTGAAGAAGCGATTAAAGGTCAACAACGATTAATTACAGGGTTTAAAGGAGATGAACGATGCGATTTGAAAAAATGGGAGGAAGCAAATTTACCAAATATGGTTGCATGTTCTTTATCCGGCGAACCAACATTATACCCTCTTTTGGATGAATTTTTTGATGCATGCCATAAAAAAGAAATGACCACATTTTTAGTAACTAATGGGACGAATCCTCAAGTACTAGAAGAAATGAATCCCTTACCTAAACAATTATATGTTTCATTGGTTGCACCAAATCAAGAAATTTACAAAAAACTTTGCATACCCTATGTAAAAAAGGGCTGGGAAAAAATACAAGAAACACTCTCTTTACTTCCTTCATTGGATACACGTATTGTCATACGCCATACTTTGTTAAAAAATTGGAATATGGAATCTGATTTCATTCATGAATATGCAAAATTAATTGAAAAAGCAGATCCATTATTTATTGAACCAAAAGGATATGTATTTGTTGGATCTTCGAGGACAAGACTTACACTTGCTCATATGCCCTCTCATGAAGAGATTAAACAATTTAGTATCAAATTAGCTCAATCAACTGGATATTCTATTACAAATGAAAAAGAAGATTCAAGAGTAGTATTATTAACAAAAAAGAATAATCCAAAACGTTTTGATCAATAATCTCTTATAAAGTATAAGAATGAATTAAACGTTATGCAACAAAAATATTTATTTACGTTCGATTGTGCATAATTTTTAGCGAAAGTAATTAATAATTGATCATTCCTTTTATTATAATAAAATTTCCATAAAATAAATTTTATGATGAATGGGTTATGATATAACATACATCATGCAAACAAAATTTATTAATCAAAAAGGCGGGGGTAATAATAATGAAAAGAAAAGGAATAATAATTGGAGTTATAAGTATCATTTTTTTAATCATATCGAGTGCAACAGCAGTACCAAATGTTCAAAATAAATCCATTGACAAAATTTTAGAAAATAAAAAAAATATGATACTATTGGAAAATAAAATAATAGATTTCAATAATCTAATAAACTTAATATTAAAGATATTAGTATTCATACAAAACCTTACCTCGTTTGCACTTAGTTTATTAGCACCTTTTCTTCCTCTTTTAGAAAAGCTTACTACATTTATGGAAAATCTCTTGGAGAAATTAGAGCCTTGGGGAATTTTAGGACAAGCAATTTTAGATGTTATCGATGCTATCAATGCTTTAATCGAAGCGATTCAAAATATTATTAATCCCCCACAAGTAATTATTTAATGCATAGATGTGAAATGCAATTAACCAGATAACACATCTTCCCCACCTTCGAAAATAAACTGTAAATGAGTATAAATATCATCCATCCCTTCAAAATCCTGCTTTGAAGCGGGAATTAAAAGAGAATTTTGCATAAAATTTTCAACTACATGAAAAATATTTTCACTCATTTCCCTATAAATAGATGGATGTTGGCTCTTGATGGCATCTTCTAATAAATAAGCATCTTTTGACCAGGATAGCACTTCTTCTTTTTCAATATTTGAAAATAAATCAACCTTGGTTAAAATATTAATCTGAGGAATGCCCAATCGAAATTGGGTTGATAATGAAAGTAAGAGTTGTGAAATAAAACCTGATGGGTTTTTAGCGAGGATATGGTCGATGAGATATGCAGTTACTGAACGTTTTGGTTTGAACGAATCAATAATAATGTTACCTGATTGACGAAAAACAAATAATTCAATTTGACCTGGAGTATCAATAATTACATAATCTGTTTTAAATGATTCAATACTTTTTAACACATCATCAGTATTTAAAGCAAGCATATCTGCACAAGCTATTTGGGCTCCATTTGGTCCTAAACCATGCGTATCCATTATTTCAGATAGAGAAATCCAATCTCTAATATCGACATCTGGAGTATACGGTAAATTCTCTGCGCCAGGATCAAGATTTACAACAATTGAATCTAATCCATGTACTTGTGTCCAATGTTTATAATTATAAGCTAGCGTAGATTTGCCTGAGCCTGCTGTACCAATAAGATAAAGAAATATTTCTTGTTTCATGTTTCATCTCATTAAATAAGGTTAATAAATTTATCCTTAATTAACTCTGTTTTTAAATAAAAAATTCTTTTTTTATACAAAATGTTAATGGAAAATAATATTTAGTAATACCACCTTTTCTTGTGATGAAATTTATGAAATCTACAGTAATTGGATTATTAATTATTCTCTTTTTTTTAGTTTTCTGTTTTGTTGGTTGTACAGAGATAGATACAAATGTTCCTCAAAATGAAAGTGAGATTAATACCACAGATGATTTTGAGTTAATCGATTACACGATTGAAACATTTGATACTGGTATACCTTGGCAAAGTGATGATGAAACATCTCTTGGTTCAGGTTTTGTTCATAATGAAAGTGCAGATTATTACCGAATACAAGGTATGATAAAAAATAATCTAAATCAAAACAAAACAGTACAAATTACCATTGATTTTTATAATACTCAACAGCAATATCTTGACTCATATACGTTTTCATTAGCAAATATTGCACCGGATAATTTCAGATCATTTTCAATTAGAATAAATAGTCATAATTATGATACTTTTTCAGAATTCAACAGTATTACTTTTCAATTTCAATCAATATCTAGTTAAAGTCCACGAATAGATTTCATATGAGTAATTCTTTGATTGATTAATGTATTAGTCCCTATGTCGTGACGAATGAAGATATGATCACTATTTATTCCTTCTAGGGCTTTTTCACATTGTTTTTCTGCTTGATCAATTGAATCTGAAATACCAACTACCGCAAGTGATCGGGAAGATGTGGTGGTTATGTGATCATTTTCCTTGTTTACTGAGGCATAAAAAAGCAAAGAACCTGATTCTGTAATTTTTGTTTCATCAACATATATAATTTTTCCAGAAAGACTCTTAACTCCATATCCTTCAGGTACAATGTATTTACATACCGTTGCTTGTTTTTTAATATCAAGTTTCTTTTTATTTAAGGTTCCCTCAATCATTGATAAACATAAGTCTAAATAATCATTTCTTAGCAATGGTAATACATTCATTGCTTCGGGATCACCAAATCTAGCATTAATTTCGATTATTTTAGGACCATCATTAGTCAACATGAACTGCCCATAGATTGGCCCAACATAAGCACATCCCTCGTTATTTAACGCTTCAATGATCTGTTGGAGTATTAAAGCTGCTTCTTCATAATCACTTTTTTGTAAGAATGGTAACAATCCATCCGCAGATGAATATGATCCCATCCCACCTGTATTTGGCCCTTTATCTCCAGGTTGTAAACGTTTATGGTCTTGCACTAATGGAAGAGGTAAAATTGTATTACCATCTGCAAATGCTTGAAGAGTAAATTCTTCGCCTATTGCTTTTTCTTCAATAAGAACCTTAGCATGTCCACCTATTTTTTGTTCTAAAACCTCTTTCACGTATTGATGAGCTTGCTTAACATTAGAAAAATGATCTTTATATACTCGTACTCCTTTTCCACCAGTTAATCCAATTGGTTTAATGACAACTTCACAGTTTAATGATTCAATGAAATTTTTGGCTTTTTTATCATCTGTAAAACTTTGAAATTTTAATTGTCCTAAAATATTGTATTTTTTCAGTAATTTTCTCATCCATTCTTTATCTGTTTCAATCCTTGCTGCTTTTTTAGAAGGGGCACAAACTTTAATACCTTGATTTTCTAATGCATCCGTCAATCCCGCTTCTAATGGCGCTTCCGGTCCTATTAAGACAATATCGATGGCATTTTTCTTAGCAAAATCAACCACTGAAGGAATATTTGTTTCCTTTTCAATTTGGTGCTTTTTCGCAATCTTTTCGATGCCTGGATTTTTATTCGACATTATAGAAAATAATGTACTATTTGAAGATTTATTAATGGCTTCACAAATGACATGCTCTCGAGCACCGCCTCCAATAACTAAAACATTCATTTTTGTATCCTCTCCAACCGTAAAATTTTGATAAATAAATTTTTACTTTCTCTTTTTATTTAAGATCTCACTGACCGTAATTAATGCATGAAATTCAATTTCCAATTGTTTCATTTTTTCAACTGCTTGCCCTTCACGATCCACTACAGTAATAACTTTATCTACAAGTCCACCGTTCTCTTTTACAATATCAATTGATTTAATAACTGAGCCACCACTAGTTGTTACGTCCTCAACAAGTAATACTTTTTTATTTTTGATATCTTCTCCTTCTATTTGTTTTCCAGTACCGTGCATTCTTTTTTCTTTTCGAATAATAATATAAGGAATATTGGTTTCAAGTGATAGTGCAACGGCTAAAGGTACAGCACCCAGCTCCATTCCTGCAATAATATTGCATGATTTTGTGAATGATTTCATCTGTTTGGCAATTTCGCGTAAGATTTCTGGCTGAGTACTGGCTTTTTTAATATCGATATAATAATCACTAAAAGCTCCTGAAGTTAAAACAAAGTTACCAAATTTAATCGCTCCACAATCTTTTAGTAAGTCAATTAATGATTTCTCAGCCATAAATTTATTGAATAAAATCTATCAATTTAATTTTTACGTTAAAAAAAGAAGTATTAAGTATTTTCATCTATTCCATCAAAAAGAATCATTTCCACAATCTGTTTATGCCAATCGAATATTTCCTCAACCTTTATTCTATCTTCTTTATTTGATGGATTCATTCCAATATCTGTAATACATGATATTACATTAAAAGTGTTATTTCCTTTAGATATCTGATTACTAATCCAAAATAAAACCCTTTTTTTTATGAACTGATCTATCATATTATTTGTCCATCTACATGCAAGTTATATAAAACATTTATTGTACAAATCTATCCCATTTTGACATGGAAAATATATCAAATAACGAAGAATTTTATTTTTTAATAGTTAAAAATATAAGTAACTATTGTATTATATTATCCTATAGGGGCTCAGTATGAAAAAGCAAATAAGCATTTTAATTGTAAGTTTAATCATTATAAGCAGTTTTAGCATATTTCATGTTACAGCAAGAGAAAATGAAGCGTTTACTCATGAATTAATCTCCTTTAGCAATCCAACATTGATTGAAAAACTGGATTCTTATATTCTATCTTGCGAAGATACAAATTCTTATTTAAATGAGCCTGGCAAACCAATGCTTCCCATTCAAGTACTTACATATTGCTTTCCTTCTTCTTCTATTATATCTGAAGTTATTTGCCTACCTTTAAAAGAATCAACAATTCCACTGAGCAAACCTTTGGTATTATCGTCAGCACCAGTATCATTGCAAACCTTACAACAAACCTCAGCTGATATAGATTCAAATAATGATAATTCTTATCCCGATTCTTGGTATGATTATGAGATTTATCATGGATTATATCATGGTAAAAAAGCAATGGTTTTAAAAATAATTATCTACCCTTTTCAATACCATCAAAATGCTGATTTACTTACTTTTGCAGAACAATTCGATATAGGCATAACATATCATACAAATAATAATTATTTACCACAAAATAATGAACAATATAATTTGTTAATTATTTCACCAATTGATTTTATGCCTGAATTATGGCCACTTGCGCTACATAAAGAAGATCGTAATATACAAACAAAATTAGTTTCTCTTACAGATATCTATGATAGTGTCTATTTTCCAATTGAAGGCAGAGATGATTTAGAAACAATAAAATATTTTATTAAAAATGCTTATGATAATTGGAATATATCAAATGTTTTATTAGTTGGAGGAATCGAACAAATACCTTCAAGAGAAACACATATTAAGGTATCCGATTCAGACTCTGAAATATTTGTAAGCGATCTTTATTTTGCTGATCTATATGATGAATCATTAACATTTTCTTCATGGGATACTAATAATAATGATATTTTTGCAGAATATGATTGGGACGGCGAAACAGACGATTTAGATTTATTCCCTGATGTTCGTATTGGACGGCTTCCATGTATTAATTCAGATCAAGTTGAAACAATAGTAAATAAGATAATAACTTATGAAAATACTAATGCATATAGCTCTGATTGGTTTTCAAATATTGTTGCTATTGGAGGAGATACCGCTCCGGGTGATGAAAGAGGAATTGATGAAGGAGAATATGTAAATCAAGCAATTATTGATCTTCTCGATGGATTCAGTACTGATATTATATGGGATTCGAATGATAGATTAGGAGGTATAAATCCAACTGGCATCCAAAATATCAATGATGGTATAGAGGAGGGCTGTGGCTTTCTTGATTTTTCAGGTCATGGTGCACCATGGGTATGGACGACTTTTCCGCATAATGGATCACGGCAAATTTTACCAACTCCCTCTGGAAGTTATACAAGCAATAATATAGATGAATTACAAAACGGAGAAAAATTACCAATTGTTTTATGTGGCGGGTGCAGTCTTGGAAAATTCAGTGCACATGAAAATTGTTTCGCTTGGGCATTTTTAGCAAATCCAAATGGAGGAGGAATCGCATCTTTTGGTGCTACAGGATTAGGCTATATCTATATTGGAGAAGGGGTAACCTATGGTCTGGTGGAAGGATATAATGTCAAAATAGCAGAAGCATATGCTGAAGGAGCATTAACTTTTGGTGAAATGTGGAATGATGCCTTCAATAATTATGTTCTTTCAATGGGAAATCTTATGAGTGCAGACTATAAAACACTTGAAGAATATCATCCATTTGGAGATCCAACGTTAACTATTGCTGGCGCATCAGAAAAACCAGAAAAACCAAATCCGCCTCAAGGGCCCAAGAATGGGAATGTTGATATTGAATATAATTATAATGCAACCACAATCGATCCTGAAGAAGATAACATCTATTATTACTTTGAATGGGGTGATGGAACAGATAGTGGATGGCTTGGTCCCTATGCATCAGGGAAGATATGTACTAGTTCACACAGCTGGTCAAAAAGAGGAAGTTATCAGATTAGAGTTAAAGCTCGTGATGAACATGGATCTGTGAGCGCATGGTCTGATCCTCTGCAAATCTCAATGCCTAAGAATAAATCCATTCAATCATTCATGCAATTATTTCTTGATACACATCCGAACATCTACAAAATTATTGAGCATTTATTTTATTTAAGACAATAATTGTATATTCGATTTAAACCATTCATTTCCAATTCATTATTTTGTTATATTTAGCAGGTAAAAAATAATCAATAAATAATTAAAGGCGATAGTTCATTGGAAGTATCATTGAGATATGACGTTGCAATAATAGGAGCCGGACCTGCTGGTTTATTTGCTGCATTTGAATTAATGAAAACTAATCTAAAGATTATCATTATTGATAAAGGAAATGATATTTATAAAAGGAAATGTCCATCTAAAACATCATTGGTCAATTGTAGAAAGTGCACTCCTTGTAATATTTTATGTGGACTGGGTGGTGCAGGTGGACTTTCTGATGGTAAATTAAATCTACGATATGATATTGGTGGAAACTTATTAGAATTTATTAGCAAAAAACAAGCTGAGTCATTGATTGAGTATATTGAGCATGTATTCATTGAACATGGAATGAAAGGAAAAAAATATGGAAATGAAACAAAAGACATTGAAAAAGCATCTGTTATTCAGGATATTAAATTCATTCCTATTTTGCAAAGACATATTGGTTCTGATAGATTGCCGCACATTATCGATGGATTTAAGAAAACTCTTCTAGAAAATGGTGTTGAATTTCTTTTAAATACTTGTATAATTTCCATAAATAAAAATGATACATTTGAATTAATATCTAGTAAAAAAAGAATTAATGCAAAATATCTAATCGTAGCCCCAGGAAGATCTGGTGCCGATTGGTTCTCAAATGAAGCAGAAAGATTGCAAATTAAAACAAAATATGCTCCTATTGATATTGGCGTTCGAGTTGAGGTACCAGCAACTATTCTTCAAGAAATAGTAAAAAAAGCATGGGATCCTAAATTTCATATTATTACTAAAACCTATAATGATTTCATCAGAACATTTTGTACCTGTCCAAATGGTTTTGTAGTAATGGAAGATTATGGAGAATATGTTTGTGTCAATGGTCATTCAATGGCTGAATTAAAATCTGAAAATACTAATTTTGGTTTTTTAGTTAATATTCATCTTACTGAACCATTAGAAAACACCACTTCATATGGTATTTCAATTGCTAAACTTGCTACAACCATTGGAGGCAATATGCCAATTGTTCAACGGTTGAAAGATTTGCGAAATGGACAAAGATCAACATCTGAACGCATTCAAAAATCAAATGTCCATCCAACGTTTCAAAATGCCACACCGGGCGATATTGCCATGGCATTACCTCATCGAATTGTCACAGATATCATTGAAGGAATTGATAAATTAAATATGGTTTTACCAGGCGTTGCTTCTGATTCAACATTACTTTATGCGCCTGAAATTAAATTTTATTCAATGAGATTTTTGGTTAAATCAAATCTTGAAACAAATATTCAAAATTTATTTGTGGCAGGAGATGGTGCCGGTCTTTCACGAGGTATCGTAACTTCTGCGGCAACAGGCATACTTGCAGCCAGAGGGATAATTAATAGAACTGCTCATTAAAGAACATCATTAGTGATGTAATAATATTTTTTTTACTTGAGAAGATACATTTTTATCAATTAGTTCGGCAGATGTAATAACTGCATGTTGTAATGCATTTGGGCATTCACAGGTTCGCTTGTATGAAATTTTTGGAATCAATTTATAAAGAATATCAGCAAGATTTTTATTGTTTTTATCTAAGTTTTCAACGACAGAGCTGACACTGACATCATCACATTCATCATACCAACAATCATAATCTGTTACAGATAAGATACCACAGAGACATAATTCAGCTTCCCGAGCTAGTTTTGCTTCTGTTGCAAGTGTCATACCAATAACATCTACATTCCAACTACGATATAAATTCGATTCAGCTCTTGTTGAGAATTGTGGTCCTTCCATGCAGATATATGTACCTTTATGAACGGTTATATGTTGATTTTTTATTTCATTATATGCAATATCTGAAAGTAATTCACAAAATGGATCTGCAAATCCAACGTGAGCAACAACTCCTTGATCAAAAAAGGTTGATTTGCGCTTTGCAGTTCTGTCAATCAATTGATTTGCAATCACAAAGTCACATGGTTTAATTTCTTTTTTAAGACTTCCAACAGCAGCTGTTGAAACTAAATACTCGATTCCACATTGTTTTAACGCAAAAACATTAGCTCGATAATTCACCATATGAGGCGCAATTGGATGACCTTTGCCATGTCGTGGTAGGAAAGCAACCGTAACACCATTAATTGTGCCAATAGTAATTTTATCTGAAGGATATCCATAAGGTGTTTCAATAGAAAGTTCTTCTTGATTTTCAATAATGCCCATATTATAAAGGCCACTACCACCAATAATTCCAATTTTAACGGTCATAAACAGATGGTAATAGGATAATTTAAAAAAACTTTTCTAAAGATGTGAAAGTATATTTAGGTGTATTCTTTTTCTCTAGATGGTGAATTTATTGTCTGAATTAATCAAAGCAAAAATCAGGACAATTCCTGACTGGCCAAAGAAAAACATTATGTTTAAAGATATTACAACTCTCTTAAGGGATGCTGAGGGATTTCAAAAGACAATTGATATTTTATTGGATAGGTATAAGGATAAAAAAATTGATTATGTCATTGGTATCGAATCTAGAGGTTTTATTATTGGTGCGCCTTTAGCATATCTTCTGAACTGTGGATTTGTACCTATTCGAAAACCCGGGAAACTTCCGGCAGAATGCGAATGTGAAGAATATGATTTAGAATATGGAACCGATAGAATAGAAATTCATAAGGATGCAGTATCAAAAGGGGATCATGTCTTACTTGTTGATGATTTACTTGCAACAGGGGGAACAATGCAAGCAGCAATTAATTTGATCAATAGGTTAGGTGCAAAGATTGTTGAATGCGCTTTTATCGTTGAATTACTTGATTTAAAAGGAAGAGATAAGATAAGTAATGTAGAACTATATTCAATTGTTCAATACTAAATAAGTATTATCTTCCATCATCACATGGTTCGCCTTCTTCAAACGGTCCTGCGTATTCTGCACTATGAGGTTGTTTACAATTATCTAAAGGCAGTTGCTTCATCGGTTCTCCACAACATTCTGGATGTGTTCCATCTTCGATTGTTACTTTTTTCCCGCAAACAGTGCATACATATTCTTTTTCAGTCATAAACCAAATCAATAAAATCATGATTTATAAACATTGTTTATAGTAAAGCATCATCCTTTTTATTTTTCCAAGAACCTATAAAGATTATAAGCCATAATGTAGCAATGAAGAGAGATGAAGTTACCGATATCCACAAGTTTAATGTTGAAAACACAAAAGCAAGTAGATAATTACCAATAGCAGTAGGACCTGCGGTAATGAGATTTAAACAATTCTTTTTTTTTAGAACATCAATTACTTGTGGAATGGTTACGATAACAAACATATAAATGATTAAAGTGATTGCATAATCTTGCCATATCATAATCAAAACCTTTGTTAAATAATTAAGACTGCATCAGACTTTGTTTTATAACACCTTTTAAAAATATTATGCTTATTTAGGATTAATAGTATGGTTGATATGAAACAAGATTATCTTACAAAACAGAATCTCATTCAAAAAAATGACCAATGGTTGGAAATGATTCATTTTTCAAAAAAAAGAAAGACGAAATTTTCTTTACAAGAAAAAAAATCAGCATTGCTAGTTATTGATATGCAGGAATATTTTACCAATAAATCTTCACATGCATTTATTCCTTCATCTACAATAATAATTAATCAAATAAATCAACTCATAAGATGGTATAAAGCAAATAAAAACTTGATAATTTTTACTTATCATGCATATGATAAAAATGAGTCAGTTGGCATCATGAAGAAATGGTGGAATGAAGTATTATATACGGATGATCCTCTTGCACAAATATCATCAAAAATATTGTTTAATAAAAAAGAGGATTTATCAATAAAAAAAAATCGGTATAGTGCTTTTTATAATTCAAATTTGGAACAAATATTAGCTCAAAACCATATCAAACAATTAGTTATCACTGGTGTAATGACTCATCTATGTTGTGAAACTACTGCTCGAGAAGCTTTTATGAAGGATTACGAAGTTTTCTTTGTTATTGATGCAACTGCAACCAGCTCAGAAACCTTACATATTTCAAGTATTCGTACTCTTTCTGATGGATTTGCAATTCCCATGAAAACAAATGATATATGTTCAAATGGTGAACAATCTTGTTAGATTGTGCTATAATTGGAGCTGGCCCTGCAGGAATCACTGCTGCAATTCAATTAAAAAGAGCAGAATTTAACGTACTTCTTTTTGAAAAAGAGAAAATTGGTGGATTAGTTCACAATGCAAATTTCATTGAAAACTATTTAGGTTTTCCAAATGGTATTACTGGAAAAAAATTATGTACCCTTTTTGTTAAACATTTGAAAAACTATAATATTGAAATTAAAAATGAATGCGTTCAAAAAATTGAACAAAACGATAATTTGTTTGCAGTGCTGACAAAAACAAATCAATATTTAACAAGAACAGTTCTTTTTGCCACTGGGACCATTCCTAATCTATTAGATACCTCTTTATATGCGCCTGCTATGAAAAATGAAATTTATTATGAAGTCAATAATCTATTGCCCAATATCAAAGAAAACCAGCGTTGTTGTATTTTAGGAGGGGGTGATGCAGCTTTTGATTATGCATTACATCTTTCAAAAAAAAAGGTGCATAATACGATTGTATTTAGATCAAATAAACCAAGTTGTATTTTGCCATTGATAAAAAAAGGTAGGAAAAACAAATATATTTCATTATTATCAAATGCACAAATTTTGAAAATTGATAAAAACAAAAATGAATTGATTGATATCGATTATGTTATCAATGGTGAAAAAAGCAATTTACAAACAGATTTTATACTTGTTGCATATGGTAGAAAGAAAAATGATTTTTTGTTTTCTACCATTCATGAAAAAAATAATATACCTGGTTTCTACTTTGCCGGAGACGTTCAAACTGAGAACTATCGTCAGATAGGAATTGCAGTAGGCCAAGGACTTCACACTGCAATGAAGATAGAAACATATCTTCGGAGTAATTCAGAATGATGGAAATAATTGCAGAACATGGATCAGATGAATTAGCAAAAGTATATGTTGCTAAAATGAGAAATAGCCAGAAACATCTTGTTGAGTTAGTTGAATCAATTCAACCTCCAATTCCAAGAAATAAAAAATGGGTTTTAATTGTAAGCACTCTTTTTGGTTGCCCTGTTAGTTGTAAGATGTGTGATGCAGGAATTAGTCCCTATAAGGGTCCATTAACATCGGAAGAAATCATTGAAGAAATTGACTATATGGTTAATAGACGCTTCCCTGAAAAAAATATATCCATACCAAAATTTAAGATTCAGTTTGCTCGTATGGGTGATCCAGCGTTAAATAAAAATACCTTAGATGTTCTGAAAAAATTACCCTCGATTTATAATGCACCAGGTTTATTACCAAGTATATCGACCATAGCTCCATCAAGTTCCTCTGATTTTTTAACAGAAATTATTACTATTAAAAATAATTATTATTCTCAAGGAAGGTTCCAACTTCAGTTTTCAATTCATACCACGGATAAAACAAAAAAACAACAATTGATCCCAATTAAAACATTATCTTTTTCTGATCTTGCATCTTATGGAAAGAAATATTATCAACCAGGGGATAAAAAAATTACCTTAAACTTTGCGATATGTAAAGGATACCCTGTAGAAGTTTCTGTAATAAGGTCCTATTTTAATCCAGATTTATTTATCATTAAATTAACTCCCATAAATCCAACTGAAAATGCAAAAAAATTTGGATTACAATCATATATAGATCCTCATAATCCATCTTCCGCAGATGGTATAGTTGAATCATTCAAGCAAGAAGGATATGATGTTATCTTGAGCATTGGTGAAGTTGAAGAAAACAAAATCGGGAGTAATTGTGGTATGTTCCTTTCTGATTGTCAAGAAAATAGTATTAAAAGTAGGGTATATGCATAATATTTTTCATTTAAAATAGTATATTCTCATAAATATATTTTTATAATCAGTTTAGGAAAACAAAGAAATGGAAATAATTATCAATTTGAGATAATAACACATTATAGTTATATATGATTTCATGAAAAGTACAAAGTTAGGATAGAGAGATGGTTGATTATTATGCAATTTGATAAATTATCGAACCTAGCAATGGACTTTTCTATAAAGGATGTATTATCAGGGGATCCAGAATTATACATACCAATAATTTACTTAATTGTTTCAATAGCAATATACTCCATAATGATTTGGCATTTTTATCGATTTATTGCTCGAAGAGATTGCTTTAAAATAACTTCATCAACACATCCAAAAATAATGGCATTGATGAAATATTTCCTATTTTATCCTATTATCGGTTTTTTATTTTTTACCGGATTTTCAACCATGATGTTATTTCTGACAAAGAATTATACGATTTCTGCAGTTATTTCAACATCATTTGGAATTGTGGTTGCGATTAGATTAACCGCATATTATAGTGAAGATCTCTCTAGAGATGTTGCTAAAATGCTTCCCTTTGCATTACTAGGTCTTGTGCTAGTGGATCCTTCTTATTTCAGATTTGAGGATATTATAACAAAAATTACTCAATTACCTTCATTTTATACACAAGTAGTACAATTCATATTATTGATAATTATTGTTGAATGGTCATTACGTATCGGTTTAGCAATTAAAAATAGAATTTTTATTAAAAAATCACCTCGAACACATAGAAATAAGATACCTACTCTATCTTAGATTACTATATTATTTTTACATCTTATATTTTTTATATTATTAATCTAATTGTAATAAATTTCGATATTTTTATTAATAATGTCAATATTTAATTATTTTGGAGTTGAGGGAAATATGAGGGGAAGAAATTCATTTCTTCATTGATTATCAAAATCTTAATCGATCAATCCATTCATATCTATAAGATTTTAATAATCTCAATTTTTCCTTCAACTCATTTCTATCGATAACATTTTGTTTATATGTATTGAAATAACTACTCTTTATTTAGACGTATCCTTGTTAAATTAGGTAGTGACTTAATTAAATGATAATTATCTCTTTAAAAACGTAAAAAACAGACAGTATACTATTAAAATCATAATTAATTTAAATTTCCAATCTCATAATAAGATATTATAACAAATTTTATATTATTTTATTAAATTTCAAATTATTAGAAATACATATATATCTGATTTTTATTGGACAGAAAGATTACCTATGGTCAAAAAAACAATGATTGCACTTGGTTTATTGATATGTTTCTTAGTTTCAATACCAACAATTTCAGCATTTAATGAACAAATATCAGAACATTCAATTAGAATAACTGAATTAGATGATTCTTATCAAATAAGAGAAAAGATTATCTATATTTCTCCAGCTAATCTCAATAATTCATTTTATCTTTTTCAACTACCCAATCAAGCTGATGAGTTAAAAGTATATGTTGAAAATACTATTATTAATGATTACACAACAAATAATGGGATATATACGATTAATCTATCATCTTTCAACATTACTTCTGATACGATTACAATTGATCTCTCCTATTTCATTCCTTTAAGCACTACCGTATTTTCAAAAACCATTTCTTATAATACATCCACCTTACAAATTTATTTTGATGATGTTCAATATGCCAGCAATACGGATCAATTAAAGGATACGACTTTTCAGCTTAGATTAATTAAATCTACTGAACAAGCATCGCTGCAATATTACACAATCATACTTATTGTTCTTCTTGTAGTAATCATCATTGTCACTGTTTGGTATGGATTTTTCAAAAAGAAGAATGGTCAAACACGTAAAAGAATTTTTGAATCTTCTGAGGTTCTAACAACTGAGAAAAAATTATTACTTGACGTTTTAAAAGAAATAGAAAAAATGCATCGTAATCAAAAGATTTCAGATGATTCATATCATAAATTAAAAACTCATTATAAACAACAAACTGTTGAAATCATGAGTACGCTTGAAGATATGAAATCAAAATGATGGAAATAATGTTTGTTGTTTATTTATAGGTTCTTTTTCTTTTATTTTTTCCTTTTGTTCTTTATTATCTTTTTTTATTTTTTGCTTAAATTTTGAACCATAAAAATAAACCATTTCTTCATCAGTTAATTTTAATTGATTCATTAAAAAATAATCAAGACTTGTTTTTTTATCAGTAATTTTTTTATAAAGAGGTAACATGGTTTGTTGAGCTTTTATTATCGAACAATGATGAAATGATGCAATTTTCTCGATAATACTTCTTTCTTCACTTGTTAATAATTTTCTTCTTTTCCTTAGAAATGTTGGATAATGATATCGTTTCGATTTAATTATTTGATTTTTTGATAGACTTACTCCAATTCCCATAAGATTTGATGCATAAGACCACATGCTATAATTATTTCTTCGATATGTTCTTGCAAGAAATAAATCTGCCTTTGAAATATATTCGTAAGAATTATATAAATCCTCATTTTCATAAGAATTCGCAATATTTTCATTGATCCATTGAATGAGCATATTAGGGTCTTCATCAACATTAATCATTTCCTTTTTTATTTCCTGAATATTTTTTGTTGTAAAAATAAGATTTAATACATCAAAAATAAGCTGCTGCCTATCTCTCACACCTAAAGATAAAATATCATCTCTTGATATTTTCTTTTTTCCAATACTAATGGATTGTAAGTCATGAACTACTGATCTTATATCGCCATCAGATTGAGAACTTAATGATTGGAGAACATATGGATCAATGTTAATTCCTTCATTATGACATATGTTCTGCAATAATGATGCAATCTCAAAAGGTCTTGGTGGATAAAACACAAGATGGGTGCATATTTTTTTTAATATTTCCCCCCTGCCTTTAATGAGATTATAGTAGTCGTTAACAATAAGGATGATTGGTTGTTTTGTTGTTTTGATAGTATCAATTATTGCTTGTTTTCCGCCTTTATCACTCATATTGCCTTGAGTCGTGGAGGCATTTGAAGCTCGTTCATAGAGATTATCTGCTTCATCTAAAATAATTAATTTTCTTCCACCATCTTTTGCGGATATATATTCTCCATCATTTGTAAATGTTTGATGTTGCGATCCTGAAGTAGCTATTGCTTTAATGGTTTCCTTATTTCTTGTATCAGATGTATTTAATTCGATCGGGATCCAATGGTATTGATGTGCAAGGGCATAAGCACAACTTGTTTTTCCAATACCAGGTTTTCCTGATAAAATAACAGCTTTTTTTTCTGGTCCTTCTAATTTCCACTGATCTGCCCATTTTTTTAACATTAATACTGATTTTTTATTTCCAATGATGTCACGCAATGATTTTGGTCTGTATTTTTCTGTCCAATCAATCATGGTATTAAAAATGATATGATTTATCCCCATTTTAATGCTGTTATCAACATAACGTTTTTATTTATCTTTTGTATTGTCCCCTAAAATATGCGAGGATGGCCCAGCCTGGCTACGGCGAAGGATTGCTAATCCTTTGGTCTTACGACCACGGGAGTTCGAATCTCCCTCCTCGCGTAATTTTTTTGATTATAGCTGCTTTGTATAATTATTTTCACCTCGGGTAAATTAATACATTCCACAAAATCGTTCGAAGCCACATCTCAATACATCGATTTTTCTCCTTTAAACTGAACAGATATTCACCGAATCTGCGTTTGACCCCTGAGAAAATACTTTCAACAATACATCTCATGGTGAATTGAACTTGATCTTTCCATTTATTAAGATTCG
>CAZWQV010000025.1:3309-26654 GCA_964636235.1 uncultured Thermoplasmatales archaeon | reverse complement strand
GCAAGCTTTTTTCATTTATATCAACATACGGCTCATTGTTACGCTTATGTAATAAATTCTTCCTGGTCTCTTGCTTGCTTTTCATATTACTCCCGATGAATAAAATTTATTTATTTTTATCACAATTTTTTCATCTTAGAATGTATCGACATGTATTTATATTATGTATTTAGATTATTTAATGGGGACTAATTGTTTGTTTCTAAAAGATTAAAGAACAAATGCTGTCGTTATTTATTCTCATTACTAGTGCTATTGATATTAAGTCCATTTGCTGCTGCAGATAACGTTCATTTTTCAACAGTTATTGTTGTAGATCAAGAAAATACAAATGGTCCTTGGGATGGATCATGGGATCATCCATATGCAACAATTCAAGATGCCATACAACATGCTTCTCCGCATAGTGAAATCATAGTAATGCAAGGCATCTACAAAGAACAAATTGTTATTCATCAACCCATATCTATCATTGGAAAGAACAAACCTCTTATTGATGGAATGCACAATCCATCAATTATACAAATCATGTCAGATAACGTTCGTATTGAAAATTTTGAAATAAAGAACTCTGGTGGATACAATACTGATGTTGCTCTAAAAATAACACAAGCAACAAACATTTCAATAATAGATACGATCTTTCATCACACACGAACAGCAATTACAATTGAAAATAGCAGTAAAATACACATTTATAACAATACATTTTCAAACAATGGAAATGGATTATTTATCAAACATTGTGAAAATATAATAATAGATAAAAATAGGTTCACACATAATGCAATAGCTATTGTGTTACAATATTCATCAACAATATCAACTACATTTTCTTCATTTATTGGAAACGGACTATCGGGATTGATTTCTCAATGTTCTGATTTAAATATTTCTTCTTGTAATCTTAGTGATAATAGTGTAAATAAAGGCGGTTTCTTTCTAACAGATACGTTAAATAGTCATTTTTCAAATTGTTTATTTCGTCATAATGGAGATGGCATAAGCCTCTCATCATCAGATAACATCAATATTGAATATTGCGAGTTTTTACAAAACACTCATTTCGCTCTTTCCTTAAGAACCGCTAGTAAAAATATCATTATTTCAAAATGTATAATCGCGGATAATTTACGATCGGGTATATACATTGAAGAAGGTAATCAATGTCAGATATCAATGTGCAATATCAATAATAATTATTTGTATGATATCACCGGTGATTCTTTTACGTGCCTTGCCGAAAATAATTGGTGGGGATCGGCAATAGGTCCTTTTCATTCAAATAATGAATTGCTCCTGTTTGCTTTTGTAATTGATAGTTATCCTTGGGCAAAGGTAGCATGGAAAGATATTGGAATTCAAGACCAAAAGCTACCATCATTTGATGATATTTCTTTTGCACCAGATTGGACCATAACCCTTTCTGAACCTGATACCGACCAGGATAATGTACCGGATTGGTGGGAAGAAAAATGGGGATATTCACCACTTATTTGGAACGATCATCTTCACCTTGACCCAGATAACGATTCATTAAATAATGTTCAGGAATGTTATACCGATCAATATGGTTCCAACCCATATGTCAAAGATGTATTTCTTGAACTTGATTGGATGAAAGGAGACAATGGAGCAGAAAATAAGCCTTCAGAAGAACTATTACAACGAATCATCGATAATTTCTCATCTCATAATATCACATTACATGTGGATACCGGAAATCTTGGTGGTGGATCGGAAATTCCTGAGGTATGTACTAAACCTTCAAGTTATCTGGATTTACATAATTTATATTGGACCTATTTTCTAAATAATGATATGGAAAATCCTCGAAAAGGAATTTTTCATTACGGTGTGATTTCCAACTATTGTGCGGATCTTAATTTTCCATTTATGGGATGGGACGTACTTGATTCCTTTGCAATATCCGTGGAGTGGATTGAAGACTCCTATCAGTTTTTAAAAAGAGAAAATATCATTGCAGGAGCAACGGTGCATCATTTAGGTCATACTCTTGGATTGATAGCAGATGTTTATCAAGGAATCGATAATGTGGGGACCACCCATTTTTTTACAAAACAATGGTTTACATTTTTACCCTATATTAGCTGCATGAATTATTTCTACAAGTATAGAATTTTTTCATATTCAGATGGATCACATGGAAACAATGATTTCAATGATTGGGAACACATCAACTTTAGCTTTTTTCAACACAGCTATTTTCCCAAAAAAGAATGATGATACATTTTATCAATTATGATTCATTGTTAAATATGGATTGCATAGGCAGATGAACGATGATAGCATAAATCATACCAATTGCTCCAGGGATAAGATTTTTGGTAAGAAAACCGGCAAAGGATAATACAAATGCAATATCAGCTGGCACTCCAAATGGTTGTAATAAGAGCACAAAAGCGCCTTCTCGTACCCCTAATCCACCAATAGTAACTGGCACTAAAGTAGCAATGATAACCGTTGTGATACTAATCAGAATAAAAATATGATAGGGAATATGTAAATTATAATTTAATGACAGAACATAGACTTGAGTAGCAGCAATAATCCAGATGATACAATCTAATAAGAAAGGAATAATCGTGTCTCTAAATCGAGGTAAATCCTCATAAAGTAAACCAATGGAATCTTCAATATTATCCTTATAGCGTTTTGGAATGAACGGTTTTATTACAAACCGGATAAATGAACTACCTCTTTTTTTCTCCATAAAGAAAACAAATACAATAACATAAAAGAAAAACACAGATAATAAAATCAGTAAGAAACTTGGGTAATTATGAAAGATAAATAATGAACCGATTACGGATAAAAATGTTCCAGCTAAAATGGTTAACGATCCCTCAATAAACGAGTTAGAAATACATTTCTCAAAAGCAACTTTTGTTTTTTTTGCCAGAAAATACATCCGGATGTGAAAGCCGATGCCTGAAGGTGTTACCGAACCATAAAAGATACTGATAAGGTAAAGATGCGCAAGGTATTGATATGAAACAGGGATTTTTTGTGCATTGCAGATGATTTTCCATTTTTTTGTGGCAAGCAGTAATTTTGGGATAAACAGAAGCAAGGAAGCAATAAAAAATAGTGGTGATATAATTAGAAACGTGTCAACAATCTTTTGAATTCCTATATCTGCTATGATGTAAATAAAAAGAATTATTCCGATAATCGGAAGTATTTTTTCAAGATGGCTCAATAATGATTTTTTTAGCATTTCCTATAATCCTTATAGGGTGAAAAGGAATATATGTTTTTATACATACATGTCAAAGATAGGGTTATTCATCGAGCATGTGATATCCATTGTCTTGTTGTACATGAGATATGACAATTGGGGGTGGTTTTGATGCGTTTTTTTCATTTTTAATTTCATCCACCTCATCAACTCTTATGGTCACTTCATCGCCGGATTTCATTTGATACATCTTTTTTATTTCTTCTTTTATTTTATCAACTGAAGGGCCGACATGCCGTAAATCCTCGTCTATGACTAATAGGACTTGGATATCATGGATGCTGTGTTGGATGATTTGATATTGTTTTACTTTAAACGTTTTTAAATTATTAAGAACCGGGGTGATGAAACAAAATGCACCTGGTGGGAAGACTTTTCCGTTTGGTAAAATAATATTCGCTCTTTTTCTTCCTTCCACTCCTCCTTCAATTACAGATGTTGTAAGACCGCAAGAACAGGTTTTTGGTGGTTGTATTCGAACCCAGTCATCCATTCCTGCATATCTAATAATTGGTGTTCCTCTTCCCCACAATCGGGTCAGAACGATATGGCCACGTTTTCCATAATCAACCAGGTTTTGCTGCTCATCAATAGCCTCAATATGGAAAAAATCATCGTTCACATGCCAGGTACCCTCAAAACATTCGAAGGCAATGTCTGCCCCGCCTTCAACAGAGGGGTAAATATTAAGCAGTGGACAGTTAAATACATCCTCAACGTATTTTTTAGTATAGGCATCAAGCATTGCACCACCAACCCATAATAAGGTTGGCTGCAGTTCTTTACCAAACCCTTTTCGCTTTAGATAGGCAAGATGCTGATAAATAGCTGGATATGACATAATTACATCGGGTTTAAATTCCGCTAATTTTTCAAGGATCTGTTTAATGGGTGTGCTGATATCGATGTTAAGTGTGTTTTTTTTATTGACCATGAACCAAACATGTTTTTGAAAATGTTCTTGGGCGATAAGATCGATTCGATAGGGATTAAAATTTCCTAAATGAGCAATTTTAAGATTTTTCTTGGCAACATCTAATATTTTCAATTGTCGAAGTGATGTCATTGCGCCTTTTCCAATGGTATAAAAATCAGTGTAAATGCAGAGAGGTTTCCCTGTTGTTCCACCGGTACAGTAGATATGGCCATTTTTTTTATTATAATTCGTTGGTAAGATTTTATCTGGAAAATTATTTTTGATATCATCTTTTGTGATAATGGGTAGTTTTGTAATGTCTTCAATACCTCTGATGTCTTGAGGATGGACACCATGTTTTTTATAAATGGAATGATAGACAGGTACGCTATAAGCGTATTCTACCATTTTCTTAAAGATTTGATCTTTATATTTCTTGATCTGTTCAGGAGATGCTGACTGCAATCTTTTCAAATCAAATATATAACTTTTCAGCAAGGGAAATGCATTGTATGGATTTAAGATAGGATTCATAAGACTTCAATATAATTAACAATTGTTAATATTTAGATATTGCGCTGTAAAACATTACTTTTCTTCAACTTGAGGATAACCATCCCCTTTCATTGCTTCCACTGGGAATAAATCATAGGCAAATGGCGGAAATTGATCCTGCATTCGAATAAGCAATACCTGATTCAGAGGAAATTGAATGACTTTCTTTCCTTTTTTTATACCATCCAGAATTTTTGTTGCTGCATCTTCAGCTGATATTGCACCAACCCGATGATACTCTTCGATCATAGGAGTTAATACAGAGCCGGGTTTAACTGTTATAAAAGTGATATTGTAGCGTTGTTTTGCCTCTGCTCGAAGGCTTTCAATCAGCCAACTAATTGCAGCTTTACTAGCACCATACGCACCCCAACCAGGAACTCCTCTTCTATCCGGAAGCGTGGATACTGCAGTGATAATACCATTTTTTTGCTTTTTCATAATAGGAAGTAATTGTTCGATACTGTACACAATACCCATAAAATTAATGTCTATAGAATCCTTGATGGGCTTACTGTCAAATGTTTGGATTGGATTGGGAACCAGAATACCTGCAGATAGAATTGCAATATCTATTCTACCGAAGGTGTCGACCGTATAGGCTACCGCTTTTTTTACGTCCTCTGGTTTTTTAACATCACATTTTTGATAGATATGATTCGTCGAATGACCTTCAAAGGATGCTATTAATTCCTTTAGTTTATTCTCACGTCGAGCAAATAATGCCAGTTTTGCTCCTTGAGATGCCAGCTGCTTTGCCATTTCAATGGCCATACCACCAGTCGCACCAGTGATAAAAACAACCTTATCCTTAAATTCCATGATATCAACCTTTAAATCAGTTCTAAATAACAGATAAGGGCATATAATACCACTTATGTAAGAATGTTTTGATTTTCATATATAACATAAAATCAGTATTGAAGCAAAATTATTTAAATAAACATTCCGTTGTTTTTCTACCTTTTGGGGGGAATGAATTTCATTTGAAACCGTATTATCTTACAGCGATATCATGCATAATCGTTCTTTTCATTTCACAAATACCTCTGCTTCATAGTCAAGAATTAAATAAGCAATCTATAGGATTATTAGACAAAGAGGTTATCATAAAATTAGAGAAATATGCTGAGCTTTTTGAAGGCGATATAGTTCCATGCAGCATAACAGGATCTCCAAAATCTGTCTATTGGACCATTGATAATCAATCAATACACACGTATTTTTATAATACAAATCCTGTTCTTTTCGATCCAGAACCCACACCGCTAAAAAAAGAATATGTAAATTTATCTGTTTTTGCTGAATATCAAGATCATATCTCGTTTGATTCGATTCCGGTAAAAATTCATCGTTTGTATTTTGGTGACCTTCATTTTCACAGCACCTTTTCGGATGGATATAATCCAGCAGATACGCTTTATGAAAATGCGATTAATGACAATTATGTTGATTATGTTTGTTTAACAGATCATGCAGAAATTGTCAATAGTTTAGATTTCACTCCACCTCAACCATTATGGATGTTTTCCAGAAGCCTTGTCCAGTATCTTTCCTATATTTTCACAGACTATGATGAATGGGAACTTATTAAATCCAAAGCAATAGAATACTATACACCCGGTTCATTTACCACGTTTCTTGGATTCGAATACTCTCCTGGACCATGGTATCCTGGAGGATTTCCATGGAGCACAGATGGTCATGAAGATATCAGTCATGTAAATTTTTATTACAAAGATGTGTATCCGGATGCACCTGAATTTTCTGCCCATAATACCCATACCTGGCATGATATCTTTGCAAAAATGTATGATGAATACCAAAAAGGCCACCTCAGCTTTTGTTTTCCTCATCATCCTCTAGCAACCTTTGGTTTTTGGGGAGCATATACGGTTAATTGGACGTATTTAGCGGATAATGTTGACGGTCAACAAACAAAAACATTACTTCGAGGTGCTGAAGTATATAGCAAATGGGGCCAAGCAATTGGAAAATATTCGGATATTCCAATGACTTGGACATATTCACCATCTAACACATTTGATTTACCACAATACTGGGTCGAAAATGGATTATGGGAATGGAGTAGTCCAGATAAAATCAATCAAAAATTCATGATGATTGCAAGCAGTGATAATCATGCAACTGATAGGCCGGCAAGTGCAAGCATGAATTCAAGAATTTCAAGTTCACATCCCAATCCTGCAGGAATTATCGCAACCTATGCGGTTCATAATACGCGATCAGAAATTTGGGATGCAATCAACCAATGTGATAGTTACGGATTACAGCTTTTAAAAATACGAGCAAATGCTCGATTTGATGACCAACTTGCCTACGGAAAATGGATTAATTGCACAACTCCTTTACAGATCAATATCACAGCACTTTCAACCTTTAATGCAACAGATCATGGAGGAAAATCCATGTGCCCTCATGCCTATTCTTCAGATGAACTAGAGCATCCTATTGAAGACATATGGGTGGTTAAAAAAGATACCAATAAGGGGCAACCATGGTGTAAAATCATTGCACACGTCCAGCCACAAACAAATCTTGCAGTTTTCACCTTTGAAGATGATACAGTACAACCTTATGATTTTTATTATATTGTGATCAAACAAAAGGGCCAATATCTTGAAAATGGATCGGATCCGGATCAAGATAGAGATGAATATCTATCATTTATTGGACCCGTTTTTATTAACAATGTCACTTAATCCTTCAAAGATCTAACAGAATCAATAACCTGAGCTAGGAAGGTATCAAAAATAGAAATGTCTTCTGTAAAATCAATTTTATCTTGATTTTCAACTGTCTCCAATGCCACAAATTTTGTTATATTAAGAATAAGTTCACCTGTGATTGCCGTATCCGTTTTATTATAATATTTAAACACATCACCTTCAGTATAATTCAATCCATTTCTATGATGGAGAATCCATCCCCCATCCTTAAAAAATGAAACACATTTGCAGTTAGGTCTATTCACAGAGAAAGAAACTGAATTGCTGGGAATACCATTCATCAGAATTTTTGTTATATCCGCACTATTTCCAGTACGGACTACATAATTTGAACCAAGTGCAACAGTATAAATATCGTTTAAAAAACCTGGTTTATTTGCTACAATATCAAAGGTTAATCGAGGATATTCTTGTGTAAATCCCACCTGGTTTAAATCTAGAACGTATAAAATCTCTTCATCCTTATGTATGGATTCATAATAATTTGAGCCTCGAAAATCAACTTCTTCCCCAGGAAAAGCAATAAATTTCATAGTATATTTCGGCTGCAGATTATGATCAATAAAATACTTAGCAATCCCAAGAACGATGGCCATGCCAATTGCTGAATCTGCTGTTCCTTGATTCCACCAGCAATCATAAAGTGATGAAATAATGATGGTTTTAGAGGGGTCAGTTCCATTTATTTGGCCAATAACATTATAACTTTCAACTGAAGTATTATATTGTTGCTGCATATAAATGCCCATTTTGTAATCATCAGGATTTTGCATAATCTTTTTTCCTGTTGATCCATTGATAAAGATGGTGGGAAGATAATTACTGTATACTCTTGAAAAATAGATCATGTCATAACAGTTTTCATTAAAATCATATAATACATAACCTTTACATCTTGGATAATTCTTGGCAAAAAATTGAGTTTGATAAACGATTCGAAATAAATTGGTATTATGAAAGAGCATGTATGATTTCAATGGATCAAGGAATGGTTTGACAATATCCACCATTGGAAGAGACCAATTTGGGTCGTTCCATTGATCTTGATCGATGAAAACAAAATCTTCATCTGATTCAGCATATTCTTTATTGTAAACAAATGGGTTGGATGGCAGTTTTTTAAAGGAAAGATTTTGTTCGTTAAAAATAGTGTTTAATTCTTCATTTGCTGCATTTGGGTGGATCCATGATGGTGCTGGATAACATTCAATGGTTTTTCCATTTATTGTGACATCATAATCAAGTAGTTCAATTATTTCAATGATATCATCGTTGGATACAAAGGGGCGGGGTTGAAGTCTTTCTACTGTTACATAAAGGCCGATATCTGACATATTTTCAGCAAGAATCTCAGCAGCCCTATTTTCCCCTTTAGACCCAAAATATCTGCCTTTGGGAATTTCAATATTATGATCATAGGCAGTAAAAATAAGTTGACTTAATGCATATGTTACGTTATAGATAAAATCATTGTCCAATTGCATATCGACATTTTTTTCTGATAATGATTCAAACGTACGATCTTTCATGGTAAGATTCATTGAAGAAATTTGTGACGAGTGAACAGAGGGCAGTATTAGTAGTAATGAGATACATGAAATGATAATAATAGAAGATACTTGCGTTCTGCTTTTTTTTAAATTAATGAACATATTTCTCCCTTATGAAACAAAAGTAATATTTACAAACGATTCATACTTTTTAATACTTTTTATTATCAAAATTTAATATTTATTACTGTTTGTTAATGGTTATTCAATGAGATAATTAGTACGTTTCCATTTTCAAACTGAAATATCACGGAATAGTAAAAAGAATTTATATCAAATCAGTATTCTTTGGTTTATCGAAGAAGGAGTTGTGATTTGTGTCTGATAAAAAAAAGGTTGTCCTCATTGGCGTTGATGGCGGCACCCTTGATCTTATTGAACCATGGGCCAAAAAAGGTAAATTACCCACCTTTGCCCATATCATGAACCATGGTTCATATGGAAATCTTCGATCAACAACTCCCTATTATAGTGCACCTGCATGGGTTTCGATGGTCACAGGTTGCCAGCCAGGAAAACATGGCATATATGATTTTTTTAGAACGGATAATTGTGTGAAAAATATTGTTAATTCACGGATGAGAAAAGTTCCTGCGATTTGGAATTTATTAACCGGGGTTGGAAAAGATAGCATCATTGTCAACGTACCTGGAACATATCCACCTGAAAAAATTAAAGGAATCATGATCACCGGACTTCTCACACCATCACTAGATTCAGAATATACCTATCCAAAAGAAATTAAACATCAATTACGAGATGATAGACTTGGATCGTATCTATTGGAACAAGTTGCTGTGGATGATATTCCAAAAAACTTAACCGCTCGATATGCACCAGAAAAATTTGCAAAACAAGTCAATGAATTAACCACTTCTCATGGTACCGTTACCATGAATCTTATGAGGGATTTCCCATGGGATTTTACCATGGTTGTATTTCGTGGTACTGATGATGTACAGCATTTACTTTGGAATCGAAAGGATTTGATATTGTCTTGTTACCAAAAAGCAGATGAATATATTGGAAAAATGATTCAAACATATCCGAATGCCATATTTATCATTGTCTCAGATCATGGGTTTGGAACACCAAAAAAATACTTCTATGTGAACAATGCGCTTTACAATAAGGGATATATCAAAACAACTTCCGATCCTGCACGTAATATGAACACGCTTATTGCAATGCTGTTTGATAAGTTAAGCCGCATTATATTTCATGTTGTTCCGATACAACGAATTGTTCGAACTAATTGGGGAAGAAAATTCATATTATCATCTGGTTCATCCAGCTCTATTGATATAAAACAAACCATTGCAATGTATCATTCCGTTTGCTCTCGGGGAATAAGGATTAATCTAAAAGAAAAATATCCTTATGGAATTGTGGAAACAAAAGATTATGAAAAGATTAAAAGAGAACTGGTTGAGTTTTTACATAATATAAAAGATCCTGAAACTGATGAAAAGATAATAAAAAAAGTCTATGATGCAAAAGAAATCTATGGGAAAAACGCGGTAAATGATCCTCTTGACATAATTTTTGATTTAAAAGAAGAATACAGTGCCCAAGAATTGTTACAGCCTCCTGAAGGCATACGATCATTATTATCATCTAAAAAACATGAGTTATCAATTTTATCAAAACCTGGATTTTATGATTGGATTGGTGATCATCGTCCAAATGGCATCTTTTTCATATATGGGAAAGAACATATTGCTACCAAAAAAATAGATGCATCTATTGTGGATATCGTTCCAACCATACTTGCATTACAGCAAGTGGCAATACCAACAAATATTGATGGACACATCATCAAGAACGTATTTCAACAGGCCCCTAAGACGGTTTATACTGATCATTATATTACAAAAGAAACAAAACTTATGCACGCTGAACTATCGGCAATCAAAAAATTAAAAGGAAAAATTTAGCAAATAATAAAAAATTAAGATTTCAAATAAGGACTGGTTAGGTATACACGTGGTTAAAAAGGTTTTTTCATATGTAAAAAAATTTCTTCCATTAATAGGAATTTTTATTTTTATTTATATGATTTATCTTTTGGATGTCCATGCAGTGATAGAAGCATTTCTATCCATAAATCCATTATTTATTTTATTAGCACTTCCTTTAACCATTCCCAGAGTTCTGGTTCGAAATGTTGCCTGGAAAATGATCCAAGAGCAGCATAATATCCATATTCCATTTTGGGATAGCTTGAAAATTTTCTTGATAGGTTATTTTTATGGAAGTATTACTCCCAGCTATGTCGGTCAATTAATGAGAATACCATATATGAAGGAGAAAACCAAAAATCCTTATGGTAAATTATTTGTAAATTCCTTTTTAGAAACAACCCTGCACACTATCTCCTTATATGGAATGATTGTTATTGGAGCCATTCTAGTTATTGGTACCCTCCCTGATTTAATATATATCGCAATTCTATGGATTTTGATTTTAAGTCTGGTATTATTATTCTTTATCAAAAAAGAACGAGGAGAAAAAGTATTTCATTTTTTCATAAAACTGTTAATACCCTCCTCATTAAAGGACTATTTTTATCAGTTTGTAGATACCTTTTATAACGACTTGCCACATGTGAAAAATCTGATAGCCCCAGTTCTTGTTGGCATGGTGACCTGGATTATTATTTTTTCACAGGAATATCTTATAGTCATGGGGCTAGACCTGCCCATACCATATCTTTATTTTCTCCTGTTATATCCAGTTGCTAATGCTGCTGGATTTTTACCGATTACCTTTGCTGGTCTCGGAACTCGTGAAGCAGTTGCAGTCTTTATTTTTACATCATTATATCCGGTGAAAGGACCTGAAATATTAGTTGTGTCCTTTTTAGGTTTTATCATTACTGATATTTTCACCGGATTTATTGGATTACTTGTTGCATTAAAAGAGAGCAGAATTGTTTCTATCCATAAAACACCACTATTTCCAAAATAATCACATGAAAACTCAAATAAAATTATTTATAGTAAAGGTTTTATTACCAGATAAAAATTTATCATGAAAGGAAAACGCTTTTAGGGAAAAATCTCGTGATGCATATGAAAACCGAAGGAATTGGTTTTGGAAAGGCTATTTTATTTAATGAACATTTTGTCGTCTATGGTGTACCTGCTATTGTTTCAGCAATAGGTAAATACACGGTAGCAAAGGCTGAATCATATGAAAATAAGACTATCAATCTGATTGATAAAAGAGAGGCAACACCGAAATATAAAGAAGATAAATTCGAACAACAGAAGGATTCTGTGCGTCGAATTATTGAAAAAATGAATATTGATTTTTCAAATGGTGGCGTTCAGGTAGAGTTAGCAGGAACACTATATGCTGCTAGTGGGATTGGTGCAAGTGCTGCTTCGTGTGTTGCAATGGCTCGGGCATTAAATGATTTTTATGATCTTGGATTAACTGAACATGAAATAAATGATGTAGCCTATGAAGGAGAAAAAGGATATCATGGCACTCCTTCAGGAATTGATAATACTGCATCAACATATGGCGGCCTCATTTGGTTTGAACGAAATAATCCAGATGTTATTGATCGGATTTCTATAATGAATCCTATTGAAATTGTGATAGCCAATACCGGTAAAGTTGCAGATACTACAAAAGCTGTGGCTGGCGTTCGAGAACGAAAGGAAGCAGATCCTGAGAAATATCAAGCCATCTTCGATCGAGCAGAAAACATTGCGTACTTGGCTAAACAAGCATTTTTAGATGAAGACCTTCATGAGATTGGTAAACTCATGAATGAAAATCATAAATTACTTCAACAGATTGAAGTGTCTTCTAGAGAGCTTGATTTTCTGGTAAAACTGGCTAGAGAGTATGGTGCGTATGGTGCGAAATTAACCGGTGGCGGACTTGGTGGTAACATGATTGCCCTTACTCCTGGAAGAAATTTACAGGAAGAAGTAGCTAATGCAATGGAAAAAGAAGGATTTCAAACTATTAAAACACAGATTGGGGTAAAACGTGGGGGAAGTTTTGAATGAAGCTTCGGGCTTTTTTAGATCGTCTTGAAGAAAAAGATATGCTTACCCGGATCACCAAACCAGTTTCTCATGAATATGAGATTGCTAATATTATTTATTCATTAAATGAAAAACCAGTTATTTTTGAACATGTGAAAGGATTTGATTTTCCGGTATTTGCAGGAATCACATCAAATCGAGATATTATAGCAGAAGGCCTGGGAACTACGAAAGAAGCATTACTATTGAAATTGGTGGATGCTCTGAAAAATCCGAAAGAGCCCCGAATTGTTGATTCTGCACCTTGTCAAGAGGTAGTGGTTAATGAGCCGGACCTATCAAAAATTCCGATTCTCTATCATTTAAAAGGAGATGGTGGAAGATATTGCTCTGCAACTGTTGCAACCATTAAAGATCCAGATACAGGTAGGAATGTATCATATCATCGATTAATGGAAATAGGAAAAAACAAGTTTACTGCTCGCCTCATTAAAAAACGACAAACCAGAACCACTTATGATAAACTTGATGGAGATCTGGAGATGGCTGTTTGTTTCGGCAGTTCCGTTGCCACTATGATTGCCGCGTCATTAGGACCGCCATCTGGGGTGGATGAATTTTCAATTGCTAATGCTCTTGATCAAACAGATCTGGTGGAATGTAAAACAAAGAATCTGGAAGTTCCTGCTGATTCAGAAATGGTTTTTGAAGGAAGATTAACTAAAGAATTGGATAGAGAAGGACCTTTTGTGGATCTAACAGAGACAAGAGATTTCGAACGGCAAGAACCAGTATTTGTCATTGATTGTATCACCCATCGAAAGGATGCAATGTATCAAGCACTTATTCCCGGTCGATTGGAACATAAAACCTTGATGGGAATGCCGAAAGAACCAACCATTTATAGTGAAGTAAGCAAAGTTGCTGATTGTAAGAATGTTTATGTTACTATGGGTGGGGGTAGTTGGCTGCATGGTGTGGTTCAAATAAATAAACGATCCGATGAAGAAAGTAAAAAAGCAATCCATGCCGCGTTTGAAGGTCATAAAAGTATGAAACATGTTACCATCGTTGATCCGGATGTCGATATTTATGATCCCTTGTCAGTTGAATGGGCAATGGCCACTCGATTTCAAGGTGAAACTGATATGGTCATGTTAAAAGATCAACCTGGCAGCAGTCTTGATCCATCTGGCAAACATGAGGCAGGGAAGAAAACCTTGACCACAAAAATCGGGTTTGATGCAACCATACCAGATAGAGTTGATAAATCAAAATATGAAATTGTGAAATATAAAACAGTTGATTTAGATGATTACCTCCGGTGAGGGAAGATATCAGGTTTGGCTTGAGAAAAAAAAAGTCGGTCATGATCTTCTCTATATTCTTGGTGGTGGAGAACAACCACATCTTGGTGGAGTTGTTATCTGCCAACCAGAAAGCATACCGCAGATTATTCGATTAGGAACACATCATGATCATGTGGTCTTAGAGCCTATTGCGAAAAGGGCCTGTGAAAAATACCATGCGACTTGTATTGCCGTGGGGGGCATTCATATCGATGATGCTACCAAAGATGAAATTGATATGATCATTGCGAATTGTAAGAATTTACATGATCGATTATAAATTACTTTTTTTCAGGACTTCATATTCTCAACGCTTTTTGTAAATCATATATCAACAAAAAGCGAAGAAATAAGCTAAAAATATTTTAAATAAAAACGAATTGCCCTTTTTTATAAAATTTCAAAATAATCCTATAATTAGTGATTATTGAATGGTTAATAGACAAGTGAGAGTTTGATAGTATGTATCTAACAAGTGAAGAGGAAGAAATTTTAAATGGAGAGCATGGCGAAGTAGAAGAGCGATTATTTCGACTACTTGTTCGACTAGGTGATATCTATAAAGCTGATAAAATGATACCTGTCGGTTCTGTGCAGGTCGCCGGAGTATCCTATAAATCAATTGGTGATCCAGGCCTTGCTTTTTTAGAAGATATTGCTTCACAGCAGGCAAAAGTCAAAGTTTTAACGTTTTTAAATCCTGCAGGTATGGATTTAGAACATTGGAAGGAAATAGGATTTCCGGAGGATTTTGCAAAAAATCAATTACGAATCATGGATGCATTTAAACAAATGGGCATTGTTATCACATCAACATGTACGCCCTATCTAGCAGGTAATTTACCACGATTTCGTGAGCACATTGCTTGGTCGGAATCTTCTGCTGTTAGTTTTTCAAATTCAGTGATTGGTGCTCGAACAAATAGAGAAGGTGGCCCATCAGCTCTTGCCGCAGCGATCTGCGGGAGAACACCAAATTATGGATTGCATTTATGGGAAAACCGACAGCCAACAATGAAGATTGATGTTGATGCAACATTATCCTATGCATCTGATTTTGGTGCGTTAGGATATTTTGTCGGTAAACAAGTAAAAAATAAAATTCCTTATTTCACCGGAATTCCAGATGTTAATACTGATTATTTCAAAGCGTTAGGTGCTGCTATGGCTGCATCTGGTGCTGTTGCCTTGTATCATGTTGAAGGATTAACCCCTGAAGCAGATCTAGTTGAAAAAGATAATCTTGAAACCATTCATGTCAGTCAAAAGGATCTTGATGAAACCTATGATACCTTAAATAAAGGGACAAAACCTGATATTATTATTCTAGGTTGTCCGCATGCATCACTTCGTGAAATTGCCACGCTTTCAGAACAAGTAAAAGGAAAACAATTGAAAAAACCAGTATGGATTTGCACATCTCGTATGATGAAAGAAGCATCAGATCGAATGGGCTTTACTCAAATCATTGAACAAGCTGGAGGAAAAATCGTATCAGATACCTGTATGGTAGTATCGCCGATTGAACAAATGGGTTATAAAACAACTGCTGTTAATTCAGGAAAAGCTGCGAATTATTTACCTGGTTTCTGCAAACAAGAAGTGGTTTATAATAACGTTTCCAAACTTATAAAGGAGGCAATAGCATGAAAGGAAGAATGATTTCACCAGGTACTGCTGAAGGAGAAGCAATTGTATCACCAGAACCTATTGGTTTTTACGGTGGCATCGATATCAATACAGGTATTGTGATCGAAAAAGATCATCCATTAGAAGGATCATGTGTAAAAAATAAAATCCTTGTGTTTCCGAATGGAAAAGGCTCGACTGTTGGTTCCTATGTTATTTATGGTTTGAAAAAAAATGGGGTAGCTCCAGCAGGTATTATCAATAAAGAAACTGAGACCATTGTAGCTACGGGGGTTATTCTTGCTGGGATTCCTTGTGTTGATCAAATCGATATTGATCAAATTAAAACAGGAGATACGGTTTTAATTAATGCAGATAGTGGTGAAATAACAATTAAATAAAAAAAATGAAAAAGTAATGCTAGAAAAAGAATTGCTCTAACATTGGAAATGTTGATAACAACCATTTCAAAAGAGGATGGTTTATTATCTTATTTTTTGGCATAGTTACTTTTAACCATGTCCAGTCAGTCTCAAGGCCATCAGGATCTTTGGCTTTAACTTTGACCACAAAGGCTCCTTCCTCGCTCCAGCTATATGATTCTGTTACTGTTTCACCTGAATCATATGGTCCGAGCCAATCGGTAACCGTTCCATCGCCCCAGTCAATCATATAATAGACCGGATCATCATCTGGATCTGTGGTCCGAACATCAAACGCTAATGTATCTCCTGGTTTTCCTTCGGATGGGCCAGTAATTGTTGGGTTATTTGGTGCTTCGTTAGCTAGTTCTTCATTATTAGTTATACTAATGGTAACAGATACACTGTTCTCACCAGTTGCCTCAGAGCTTAAGGTTAAATCCAAATCATGGACATCTCGTTGACCTAACGCTTCGATAATATCCTCGTGATAACTTGATCCAGCGCCTGCGCCAATGATATTTTCTATTCCACCATCATAAAATGCAGCTGGTATTCCGTAAACATTGTAATCACTCATTCGAGCATTTGCTTTACTGCTCATATCTGTAACCATTTCAATAAAAAAGAATGGGTAGTCTCCAGATTCAAATACTTTAATGACCTCATTGGCCATGGTGGGACAATATTGACACCAAGTTGCTGTTGCTATTTCACAAAATATGGTATGGGAAAAATCCTCGTTTTTTACATTGGTATATGTTTCTCCTGGAAGAACTCCGGCTGCTGCATCTACTTGATGAGCATCATATGGTCTTCCATTTGGTGGATTCGCATAATTACGTTCAGATTTTTCATTGAAAACAGATGTAAGAATGATCATATTATCAACATCTACATCACCTTGCCATGTAAATGTTTCTTCATAGGTGTCTAAATAAGGTATTTCAATAGGATCATCGTACACATAATCATAAAATGAATAATGATATGGAACACGATTCTCCATATCCCATCGGGATTCAATCTCAGCAATATAAATACGTAAATGTCCCTTATATTGGCTTCCCATAGAAGTTAATTCAGCATTATGTTCTTGCTCATTTAGGGTATCATTTGCTGCAATTGAACTGATATTTGGAACAACAAATGACACTAGCACTATCAGTATTATTGAAATTTTTATGTTATTTCTCATGTAAATCCCCTATTTTACTTAATATAAAATATATAACTATTGTTAATAATAAAGGTTTCGAACGCACGTATCGATAATTTTAAAGAAATGCACGCATGCTCCAGATACTACCAATTCCTTGTAGATCTGTGACATGTTCGCCATCGTCATCTGTCCATGTAATGGATCCAGAGACAACTGTTCTACCAATATTCATGCCAACATAGGTGGGAAATTTCCATATTTTTTCATAGGTGTTATCCACGGTCAAGTCCACACTTATTGAAATATCATAAGAACCAAGAATGGGTTGAGATATTCCTGGCTGGCCACTTATTTGAATTTTAAGAGGCATTGAAACAAAAGTAAAAATCTCCTCATCAACCATAGTAATTTCTGGATTCACGTTTTGAAAAGTGGTTAATGTTTCCCCTTCATTTGTGGTTAAAATGAGACTTCCGAAAGGATTTGCATTTGGCGTTTTTGTTGACCATGCTTGTGGTGCATTATAAAATGTATCAAAATAAAGATTCCATCCATTATCAAAGGTGATATGTGCCCAATCCCATCCGTTGATAAGTCCTTTTGTTACAATATTTGGAGACCATGCATGTTCATGATGGCCGATTCCATGCACGCTATGGGTTTGTCCATCGATTACCACATTACCGGTTACATTACATCCAGTGAACATGTAACTAGCTAGATTTCGATAGGTCTTGTCAAGTGCATTTTCTCCAATTGTCCACATGGGATCAAAAGGTGCAAAAAAACGAAGATCCATAATGATATCATGATTTTGATCGATGTCATCATCTTCAACATGAATAAACCATTCCGGTGCTTCACCTTCCACCCAAGAATTTTCATAGGTGACACTAACACCAGGTGTTTTTGCTTGTAAGGTAGGTTGCTTCAAAATGCCAAATCCTCTTTCCTTATTAATGACTCCACCGTATTCTTCCCCATTTGGTCCATGAAGAGTAACCACAAGCATATCAGGTTTACTTGTACCTAATAAATCACTTCGAGCCATATGATTAAAACTAATTGATGCCACCCAACCAGCAAGATCACTAGACTCATCAAAAACAACGGTATAATACCACCACTCCCTACAAACACTTACTTTATCATAATGAAGCCCTTCCTCATCAGGAGAAATAGATCTCATATAACCAGGAATAATTGATTCAGGCGGGAGCGCCTCTTCAATTACTGGTTCTTCCTCCTCTTCAGGTTGGGTATTAGTTGATGGTTGAATAATTTCTTCAATTGGTCCAGATATATGCCCGGTTCTAGCAAGAACAAAACCAGCTATCACTATCAAAATCACAACAATGATAGCATCAATTTTTGAAATATGTAGACCTTTAATGGGCATAGATATCATCAATCATCCGTTGACATTATTTTTATTAATTATTATTAATAAATGTTTCTTTACAAATATTATCTATTTTGTTACCTATATATAATATCGCATCGTATTATGTAATAATTCATCTAGTAATACAGATGCAAAAAAGACACTTAAATGGGTTATCATATGTCATAAATGGGTTAAGATCGGGAAGGAAATAATCATTTTTTTCCAAGGATACTATCCATTACCTTTCAACTACAACTCTTTTCCTTCCCTACCTTCTTATTATCATTTTTTATGTAGGGAAAATGTTTAATAATAAGCCTTATGCTTACCCCTCGTAAATGTACATCAACGGGGGAAATCCTATGGTTGAAAAAAAAGATATCGCAAATATTTTCTCTGAAGAATTATCCTGGATTAAAGATGATAAATTAAAAGAGCAAGTGATCACGGTTTGGAAAACAGCTGCAGATCGTGGAGGATGGAAAACACTAGATAAGGTTCCATTTACATTATTATTTGAAAATTCCGGAAAATTAACGGATCATACGAAAAGAATCACGGGTCTAGCAAAAGCGGTATATGATAAACGTGATGAACCATTACATCTTGATTATCTCATCGCAGGTGGTCTTCTTCATGATGTGGGAAAACTATTGGAATATGATATTGTCGATGGAAAAGTTGTGAAAGGAGCTTATGGAAAAAAATTCCGTCATCCTGTCTCTGGATCACTTCTTGCTCAAGAACTTGGCCTGCCAGAGGATGTGGTACTTATTATTTATGCCCACTCTCACGAAGGAGAAAAATGTGAACGAACTCCCGAGTCCTATATTATTCATCATTGTGATTTCATTGATTTTCAAATTAAAAAAGCAACGGTGAACAAATAATGAAAGTAGTTAATGCAGCAGGAAAAAAAATTGAAACAGACCTTGATGGACGAATGTTTCAACCATTTAACGGTGGAAAGAAACATAGTCGTGATTCAAAAGTAGAACAAAGTGTAACCACTGCTCTAAAGAAATGTGGGATCAAAGATGGAATGACTGTATCATTTCATCATCAACTACGAAATGGAGATTTTGTACTAAATCAAACGCTTGAATCAATCAAAGATTCCGGTATTAAAGATATCCGTCTGGCTCAAACCGCTCTTTTTAATGTTCACGAACCACTTATTGATTATATCAAAGATGGTGTTGTTACCCGTATTGAAGGAAGTGTGAATGGGTCAGTTGGCGATTTCATTTCTAAAAACAATCCGTTAAAAGCACCGGTGATTCTCAGGTCTCACGGTGGCCGATGGGCAGCAATTCGTAATGGTGAGCTTCATCCGAATATAGCTGTTATCGCTGCATCAAGTGCCGATGAACGAGGAAATGCCACAGGCATATTAGGAAAAAGTGCCTTTGGTAATATTGCTTATTCACAGGTAGATGCCTGGCATGCGGATAAAGTCATTATTGTAACAGATAATCTAGTGGATTATCCCTGCCCCTATAGAGAAATATATGAAGGGCTTGTTGACTGTGTGGTTGTGGTTGACCGCATCGGCGATCCTGATAAAATTGTCAGTGGCTCATTAAAAATCACTTCGGATCCGATGAAACTTCAGATCGGAAAATATTGTGTTGATTTAATGGATGCCGCAGGCATCATTAAAAATGATATGATTTTTCAGGCAGGTGCGGGAGGTATTTCCCTTGCTGCCTTAAAATATCTTGGTGAGCGATTGCAGGAAAAAAACATGGTAGCAGGATGCTCAACTGGTGGACTGACCGAATTCATTGTAAACATGTATAACAATAAGGTGTTAAAACAAGTGAACTGTTGTCAATGTTTTGATACTGTTGCGGTCAATTTTGTAAAAGAACATTTAGAATCTCAATCAACCATTGGTGAATATTCAGATCATTCCATGAAGGGAAGGAATACAGACCGTCTGGATACGGTTGTTCTCGGTGCTACTGAGGTTGATACAAAATTTAATGTGAATGTTAATACTCATAGTGATGGGCGGATGCTGCATGGTATTGGAGGTCATCAGGATGTATCAGCAACTGCAAATCTTACGATTATCACTGCACCAGTATTTCGGAAAACGAATCCTATTGTTCGTGAACTGGTTACTACAATTTCAACACCCGGTGACATTATTGATGCTATTGTCACCAATGAAGGAATTGCTATCAATCCGAAGAGAAAGGATTTATTGGCAGCAGTGAAAGGTAATATCGATTTAGTGGATATTGAAACCTTAAAAGAAAGTGCATATGATGCAACTGGTGGGCCAGCTGAACCAAACTTGGGTGATAGCATTATTGGAATGACGAAATATTTTGATGGAACTGTTCTTGATAATATTTATCAAGTATTGGAGGGATGATGAAATAATGGACCCATGGAAAACAAAAATAACCAAAGTAGAACCCAATCATTTAGTAACAAGAGGATATCGCCAGGAAGATCTTATCGGCAATGTTCCATTTGCCCATGTTGTTTATTTATTGTTAAAAGGTGAACTACCCAGCAAGGAACATGGAAAAATGATAGATGCCATTCTCACTGCTTGTATTGATCATGGCGTTACCCCACCTTCAGCTATGGCAACAAGAGTTGTTGCATCAGGAGGCGTTCCGCTTCCTACAGCTGTTGCAGCAGGCATATTATCCATTGGCGATGCCCATGGTGGAGCGATTGAAAAAGGTGCTTGTTTCTTACAAGATGGCATTAAAAAAATGAAAGCAGAACAGAAATCAGTTGATGAGATAGCAAAGGTGCTGGTGGAAGAATCCCGGAAAAATAAAAAACGGATATTAGGGTTCGGCCATCGTGTTCACACAAAAGATCCACGGACAAAACGGTTGTTTGAACTTGCAGATCAATTACATATCTCGGATAATCATGTGGCTTTATCAAAGGCGATTGAAAAAGAGTTAACACAAGCTTTAGGAAAACCTCTTCCGATTAATGTTGATGGAGCGATTGCTGCGCTCATATCAGATATGGGATTTGATTGGCGACTGGGAAAAGGTTTTTTCTTAATAGGAAGAGTAGCGGGACTTACGGCGCATACCTATGAAGAGCAAACTGAATTCAAACCAATGAGGAAGATGTTTACTGCAGATTATATTTATGATGGCCCGAAAGAAAAAAAGATACCATCTGATGAGTAGTTTTGGAGGTTACTACTATGGGAATGACCATAATTCAAAAAATTTTTAAAAATCATGCAACCAATGAACCAAATGTTGGTGACAACATTGATATAGAGATTGATGCTCGAATCGCACGAGATTTTGGTGGGGCAAATGTTGTTAAAAATCTAAAAGAAAATAATTTACCTGTTGATGATACAAAGAAAACATTTTTCACTTTTGATTGTAACCCTGGTGGTTGCGATCAGAAGTATGCCGCAAATCAACATATCTGCCGGCTTTTTGCTCGTGAATACAATATTGAAGTGTTTGATATCGATCAAGGAATCGGCACTCACATTGCCATTGACAAAGGATTGGTTGCACCAGGACAAACCTTGGTTTCAACTGATTCACATGCCAATATTTTAGGTGCCATTGGTGCCTTTGGCCAAGGGATGGGAGATAAAGATATAGCACATGCATGGGCACATGGAAAAGTCTGGTTTAAAGTACCGCCTACTGTAAAAATCATTCTTAAAGGAGTGCCTGATACCACTGCTTCCCCGAAAGATGTGGTCCTTGCCATGCTTAAACATTTTGGTGCCAATGGGCTGCTGGGTTATGCTGCAGAAATATATGGAGAATATATTGATTCGCTCTCATTAGATGGCCGTATTACCATTGCTTCCATGGCAACGGAGATGGGTGGGATAATTCTTTTGTTTCCACCAAATGATCAAGTCATTGAGTATTATCATAAAAATCTTGGAATCAAGGTTCAACCGGTGTATGCTGATGATGATGCCACGTATGAGAAAACCATTGAAATAGATATTTCGAATTTGAAACCCTTGATCTCTCGACCGGGTCATCCTGAAGACGTGGTCTCAGTTGATAAGATATCTGATGTGATCGTTGATTCAGGTTTTATTGGGTCTTGTACCAATGGTAGGATGGAGGATTTACGAGCTGCTGCAAAGGTTTTGAAAGGGAAAAAGATAGCTCCTGGTCGTGTGTTAAAGATTGTTCCCGCAACTGATGCGATTTGGAACCAATGTTTACAAGAAGGATTAATTAAGATTTTTAAGGATGCCGGTGGCTTAATTGGTACTGCTGGTTGTGCCGGGTGTGCCGCAGGTCAAATCGGACAAACAGGTGAATTCGAAGTTGAAGTATCCACAGGTAATAGAAATTTTGTCGGTAAACAAGGGAAAGG
>CAZWQV010000025.1:0-3209 GCA_964636235.1 uncultured Thermoplasmatales archaeon | reverse complement strand
CACCAATATTGAGGATATGGGACAATATACCTTTGACAATTTAGAAGGTTATGAGGATTTTGCACAAAAAGCAAAACCTGGTGATATTGTAGTTGCGGGTAAAAACTTTGGTTGTGGAAGTAGCCGGCAGCAAGCAGTTGATTGTTTCAAATCACTTGGGATCAGTGTGATTATTGCTGAATCATTTGGTTCCATCTATGAAAGAAATGCGATTAATAATGCTATGCCGATTTTGGTTAAGGAACATATCACAACATTACTTGATGATGGATCTGAAATCAGTGTTGATTTTGGAACTGGTGATATAAAAATAGTAGAAACAGGCAAGATAATTCATGCAAAACCATTCTCTGATGCCCAGATGAGCATATATAAACGGGGAGGATTATTAGCTAAAAACTGATTTTTAATACATCATTTTGTGTTATTTAACGAACATAAATAGCTCTTTTTTTCTTTTTTATAGTCATTTAAATCATAAATGTTCTAATGTTGATTAAATAGAAAATTATAAATAAAGTAATATTAATTAAAAATTATATAATAACTTGATTAAATGTGAAATAAGAATTGTAGAGGGTAGTATACATAATGATTAAAAAAGCTAATGTAAAGAAAAGTTCATCATTTTTTATTTCACTACTATTGATATTTCTGTTATTTTTTAACTTATTGCCAACTACACAAAGTGTCCAAGTATTTCCTGGTTCACCAAATGAGGACTATGTTGATGTAGGCACTATGATCATTTTTAATAATGTACGATTGACCATACGAAGTGATGAAAGAATACCAATAAATCATCTTACCTTTAAAATCATGGATGACAATGTACAGGCATCATATGTTCGATTTGAAATGGATGGAAGCTTACTGGAACAAGATCCTTCAGATACCTTCACAGTCACCAGATTATTTGATTTATCCAGTGTCCCTTATGGTTCTGGCGGAAGCTATCAAGCAACTGATGAACTGGAGGGAACAACTCAATATTACAATTATGGATATGGTCACGGATACGGATACGGATATTCCAGTTACACAGATACGGTACTTACCTATCGAATAACCTATAAGACTCATCAATCCGGAACCTTCAATGCAAAATTATTTGTCAACTCAGATACTCATACCTATAAATCAGAAGAATCCACATCATTTACGGTCTCATCAGAGCCCGCACCTTCAGATGTGATATATGTTGATGATGATGCTGAGCCGGCATGGTACAATGGAAATCATGTCTCAACCATACAATCAGCAGTATTCATCGCAAATGAAGGTGGAGAAATCATCATTAATCAAGGAACCTATAATGGAAAAATTACCATTGAAAAACCCTTAACCCTTATTGGTGCAGATCCTCAAATCACCTTTATCGATAGACAATACAATGATTTCGCCCTTGAGATCAAATCTGATAATGTGGATCTTTCAAAATTATCCATTGAAGGGATTTATTTTGATAATGCTCAATATTGTAATATTGATCATTGTATTATTGCTAATGCCACCAATGGTTTACTCTTCGATGAAGGAGCAAATAATATCATTACCGATAACACATTTAATGATAACGGTAATGCAGTAACACTCATTCGAACAGGAAACAACGTGGTTAAAAACTCTGAGTTTTATGATAATACTATCGCATTGAAACTGACTCAATCATCAAATCATATCATCCAAAGCAATTATTTTGCACGAAGTACCAATGGTATGTTACTTGAGATTTCAACAAATAACGAGATAAAACAAAATAATTTTGCCAACAATCAAAATGGCATTAACATGTATGATTCCTCTGATAATCTGATCAATAACAATTTAATAGAATTCAATACCAACGGTATATACATACGAGAATCATCTGATAATCTGATTACAGATAACACCATATCAAACAATAATGAAAAAGGAATTTTTATCCGCACATCATCAGATAACACCATTACGGATAATCACATACTGGAAAATAAATACGGAGCGTATTGTGAATCCTCCCATCATAATTATATTTTCAACAATTACTTCAATAACACCAATAATGCCTGGGATGATGATATTAATTACTGGAACATTTCCATTGTTACCGAAGGAACAAATATAATCGGTGGACCATATCTAGCGGGCAACTTCTGGAATGATTACACCGGTCAAGATACTGATGGAGATGGCCTGGGAGATAATAATATACCTTATACAAGTAATGGAGCGATTCAAGATACAGGAGATTATCATCCACTTAGTTACGCAAATATTAATTTAGCACCAAAAAAACCGCAGCGACCATTAGGTCCCACCAGTGGAAGAGCAGATAAACAATACACCTATAGCACATCCACAACCGATCCCGAAGGAGATCGAGTGTATTATAAATGGGAATATAAGGAAGGAGTAACCACCAGTTGGATCGGCCCCTATGATTCTGGTGAAAACTGCGTCCAAGTCTTTAAATGGGGCAATGAAGGAACTTATAATATTCGGGTCAAATCAAAGGATATTCATGGAGATGAAAGTCCCTGGTCCGATCCATTAATCGTAAGTATGCCAAAAGGAAAGGATTATTCCTCACCACTTGGTAGATTAATTGAACGGATCATAGAATTATTTCCTATGCTTGAAAAGATCCTCAACTTTATTTATGATTTTATAACAACTATAACAAATATCTAATAAATTTACATAATAATTCATTGTAAGCTTCTTTTTAATCCTTTTACTAATGAATATAACTCAAATTTAAATTTTAATAAATAAATGTATAATAATATTTATATAATAAAAAAACGATGAATAATAACATGCCTCCTCAGCTATCCATCATAATACCCGCGTACAACGAGGAACATAATATCAAAAAAACCCTCCTTGATCATATTAATTATTTTACAAATAAATTTAATTTTGAAATAATTGTTGTTATGGATGGCTGCAAGGACAACACCTTTTCAATCGTATCAGAACTAAGTTATAAACATCCACAAATTAGGTACCTAACCTATCCTAAAAAACTAGGAAAAGGTGGCGGCATCATCAAAGGTTTTAAAAGTGCAATGGGTGAAAAAATCGCTTTTACCGATGCAGATGGAAGCACCCCTCCAGATCAACTCTACAAGCTAGTCCAACAATTGGATCACTATGATGCAGTCATTGGATCAAGATGGATGAAGGAATCCATTATCCAAAAGAAAGAATCATTACCGAGA
>CAZWQV010000024.1:0-27429 GCA_964636235.1 uncultured Thermoplasmatales archaeon | reverse complement strand
TGCAATCCATGCGCCAGCTTGCGTGTTTTGCATACCAATGCCAAGAGTAATTGCACCACCATACAGTAAGATGATTCCCCAAGGAACTTTTTTTTCAATATCCTTCCAGGTTATACTTCCAGAGATAAATAAAATAATACTGCCAAGGAGGGCAATGCCTGCAAGTCCAAAATAGGTATTATCTGAATAGAATATCCATAAAAAAATGGTTAAAAATAATGTTCCAAGTACGATTATTTCCTGTTTTGAAAATGAGCCTTGCATGGAGACTTGTTTTTCAATTTCTTGTTTTGCAACCGATATATCCAATTTTTCAATAGGAAATACAATTTGTAAAATAATCCAGACAATTGGTAGGCAGATAAATACAACTGGCATAGCATAAAGTATCCACTGATAAAAGGTAACGGTAATCCCATAATCAGAAAGAAATCCTATGGTAAGTGGGTTTCTAGCTCCTCCAATGAGGGTACCAATACTTCCGATAGAACAACCATAGGCAATAGAAAGAATACTAATTTTTCCAAAGTTTGATTGTTTTGGTATGAGTTTCATAGCAAGAAGTATTGATGTGATGATTGGTAAAAATAATGCTGCCACCCCATGGTTTGGCATAATAAATGACATGCTTGCACAAGAAAGCATTATTCCAAAAGTAAGGGATCGAGGGTTTTTTTCAAATCTTTTTAAAAAGCTGAGTGCAAGACGTTTATGAAGGCCATGTGTTTCAACAGCTGCTGCTATTATGAATGCTCCGATAAGAAAGAAAATGGCTTGATTTCCAAATGATTCAAAGACATTTTCTGCAGGTGTTATTTGAAACAAGGGTTGAAGGACCATGATGAACAATCCTGTTGCTGCTAATGGTATCGGTTCTGTTATCCAAAGAATCGCTGCTGAAAGAAGGATGCCAATCATTATTTTTCCTTCATTTGATAATCCTTCTGGTGCGGGTAAAAAATAAAAAATAATAAGGATTAGCAAGGCAATTGAGATAAATATGATATTATACCATTTCTTATGAATAATCGATTTGAGAGCTAATGGTGTAATATTCATAATTAAATTAGTCTTAAGATAATGATTGTCTTTTAAGTGTTACGAAATTAACGAATCACGTTGTCTATATAAATTAGTGTCAATTGTATGTATCATCGCTTTTTTATCTGCATTTTTTTCCCCGATAAATGTGATAATCTTTTCGATTTCTTTATCCGGTTTATGGATCATATCATTATAGTTAACAAAAAGAACTTTACAATCAGATCTTTGCTGTATATTATCTTTTATCATAGTGTTAAGTTTCAGAAATATTTCTTTTGTTTCTTGTCTATTATGATCCTTTATATCCGCCATTTTTTCCATAGAATTTAATATTTCTTCAATGTTTCTTTCAGAGTAAATAATTGAATAGTTTCCTTCTGGCAAGAATTTTAATCCATATGCAGTTATTTTGATAAAACTTGCTTTATATTTTTCAAAGGGAAAGGAATTATTCATTAATTTATTAATGATTTTTCCACCTTCAAGTTCATAATATCCCTTAGGATTATGTTCATCTGGTTTTCTTTTATTATCTGATGAAACAGGGTAACCTCCATTTTCCAGCATTTGCATTAGCATTGACGTACCTGATCGTTCTATTCCAGAGACGATGTAGTTTATTGATGAATCTAGATCCATTGTTTCCCTAGATAATATTCTTTTTTTGTAATGCATCCATTACGATTTCTGCGCATTCTTCAATATTATATTTATCAGTATCTAAAAGAATTTCTGGATTTTCTGGCTGCTCATATGGTGCATCAATTCCTGTGAATTGTTTTATTTCTCCGTTTCTTGCTTTTTTATATAATCCCTTAGGGTCTCTTGATTCACAGGTATCAAGTGCTGCTTTACAGTACACTTCAAAGTATCGTCCTTCTGGTTGTAGGGATCTGCAAAAATTTCGTAATTTTCTATAAGGCGATATAAAAGCAGTTAATGTTATGATTCCTGAATCAGCGAATAAATGTGCAACCTCACTGATTCTTCGTATATTTTCATCTCTATCTTCTGGGCTGAATCCTAAATCCTTGTTTAATCCATGTCGGATATTGTCTCCATCAAGTACATAGGATAAATGATTTTTTTGATGTAATTTATATGCTACTTCATTTGCAATGGTAGATTTTCCTGAACCTGATAGGCCAGTGAACCAGAGGATACAGCCCTTTTGATCAAGAAGGGTTTCTCGGTCTTTTTTTTCAACTTTATGTTCATGCCAGGTGACATTTGTTGCTTTTTGTTCCTTCATTTTTTTGTCTCCTTTATTTGTTATTATTTGATAAATAAGTAATTATTTCTTCAATAAATTCATCTGTTTTTTGTTTTGGTAAAATTGCACCAAGAACTTCTTTTTTCCCACCACATTTAAAGCCATATTCTTTTCCTTTTTGAATCAAGGGTTTCATATCTTGATGAATAGTTCGTACGTAAAGTTGGTCTTCATCCTTGAAATAGCCTGTATTTACAACAATAGTATTTTGATCATGTTTCCAAGCGATTTGACGAGTGATCGTTGAAATAATATTTGATTTGGTGTTCATTTTTTTCATGATAATATCATCAATATTATCAAGTGGCTCCGAAAGTATACTATCGATCTCATCATTGAGTTCTCTAAGATTTTTTTGCCATCGTTCATTGGTGAGAATTTCCTTTGCAGTCGGATGATTCAATAAATAATATGGTGCTTGTTCAACTGCTTTTTTGTCTCCCTTTTTATAATTAGAATCGATGAGATATACCATGCTTAGTAAATTATCAAAGGTTAAATTTTGTTCTTTACAGAATGTTTCAATTTTTTTGAAAAAAGTCTTATTTTGTTTAATTTTTTGTTCATGATCGCCGATTATTCCAAGGATTCCATGTAGTGTCACAGGGTTATTAAGATATTCATTTATTATCCAACTTGCGCTCGGATAAATATTAGGATCTTCTCCTTTTATAACTGGATTATGATGGAATACTTGTTTAATCTCTTTTCCAAGATGATGATCGAAAATGAGTACTTTTGATTCCTTTGCAAGAGTAAGTATATTTTCTTCTGGAAGTGACATGTCTGCAACAATGATAAAATCAAATCCTTTACATTGTTGTAATTCTTCTTCAGTAAGAAAGTAATTTCCTAGTGTTGGTGTAATATTTGTTGTGATGCGGTCATTCAATTTATTAATGAGGAGTTTTGCACTGCATATACCATCTGTATCCCAGTGATGAATCAGAAGACCTTTTCCTTTTAATTGCTCGAGTTCTTTCATTAAAAAAACCTTCTATTATGGGACAAATGGTTCATCAAATTCTAGTATGGTCTCTGCTACTTCTTTTCTCATCATATCTTCAGGTGGTATCTGTCCCTTGTTAAGAAGTTCACGTATTTTTTTTCCGCTGAAGTTGATATGGTCCTTTTCATCGTGTGGGCAGATTTTATCATTAACCACACCGCCACATATATTGCATCTTGAAAATGATCTGAAAAAGATAGGTGTGATTCCTAAATCTGGAAATTCTTTGAATATATCATGAGCATCATATGGTCCATAATATGAACCAACGCCGGCATGATCTCGACCAACAATAAAGTGTGTGCAGCCATAATTTTTTCGCATAATGGCATGGTGTATTGCTTCACGTGGTCCTGCATATTTCATACTGGTTCGAAGAATGCTCATTACAGATCGTTCTTTAAGATAATAATGCTTCATGAGTGTTTCATAGGATTTAAGAATAACTTCGTCTTTAAAATCTCCTGATTTTTTCTTTCCTATTATTGGATTAATAAATATTCCATCGACAAATGTTAAAGCTGTTTTCTGAACGTATTCATGTCCAAGATGAGGCGGGTTTCTGGTTTGAAATGCAACAATTTCTCTCCATCCCTTTTCCTGGAAAAGAATTCTTGTTTCTCTAGGAGTAAGATTATATTCGTCAAATTCTCTTTTGTTTTTATTTAGAAGAATAATGTTTCCTCCAATAAAATGATCATGCATATTGAAAAGCATATTTACTCCAGGATGATCCGTGCTTGTTGTTCCGTATACTTCTTTTGCAATTGCCTTTTTATCATAGGTGTAAATTTCTTTTATATCGAGAAGTGCTTTTAGGTCTGTCTCTTTATTGGTTAGAACAATGGTTTCTCCTTCTTCCATGTTGTTTTTTGGTTGATCAAAAAGTATGGGTATTGTCCATGGAATGTCCGAACTGAGTCTTTTGTGGTTTACTACGTTATGTAAATCATTATATGTCAGAAATCCGGATAAAGGTGAGAATACGCCTGTTGCGATATTGATGACATCTTCTGCTAAATTTGTGTTAATTTCATATTGGGGAAGTTCATTGATTTCTTCTTTTGTTTTTGTAACATATCTATTTACTAATTTATTTCCGTGTGGTTTTGGCATTATTTTTTCCCTCCATTTTAATCTAAATATCCAAGTGCTCGGAGTCTTTCTTTTACTTTTTCTTCATCCTCTTTACTGAATGCCTCGTCCTGTTCTTCATCTTCAATATTTGATATCACTTCTCTTAGAACATATGTAACATATGAGGAAAGTGAGTTGAATCCTGTTCCTTCAATTCTTTTTTTTATTTTTTCAGCAAGTGGAGTTGGAATGGATATTGTTGTGTATTTTTTCGCATCTTTTTCTTCTGTCATATATTTCACCTAATTATATATCATTATATTTAACTATATTTAATTATAACATTATTACATAATTAAATATCATTAAAAAAGCTTTTGGTTAATTAAGAATCATATTCAAACTCATCAAAAACAAATGCCCAATGAGAATATACTTTATTTCTAACATCATCGGTTATGTTATAACTTGCTGTTTTAATCTCTAATTGTGAGAGAATATAATCTTTTATTAACATATTAACATCTGAAAAATTATTCAATTCTAAACAATTATATATCTTCTTTGTCTCACTATAGGGATCATTAATAAAATCCTCATACCGTATTTCAACAAGATTCCTCTTAGGTATCAGTGTTCTTTCTTTGAAATATTTCTTATACATTTTAGCATATAAATTCATCATTTTTTTCTCAATGATGTCAAATGAAGGAGGATTCTGAACGCAATACAAAGGAATAACTAGTTTCATAAACCGAATCATGGATAAATATTGATGATAGGGATTTCGCTGAATATGAACGAATTTGGCATCTGGAAATAAATCAAGTAAAATCTTAATTCTTGCCGTATTACTGGGGTTTTTTAAAAGTAACCGCTTTCCATTGTTCTTATAAGTTGCTTTTTTTAATAGATTAATATAATGACGTTTAAAATTATCAATAATATACTGAGGAACATTATCTAGAAGAACGAAATTATTATAATATTCCATATTTTTTGGAAAAATCCATCCATGATAATAAGAATATATCGATGTTCCACCTAATGCATATTCTTCTTCTTGAGGAAGATCTGCATCCATTGCAACATCATCCATTGGTCGTTTTTTAGGAATGCTGCCGGCAACAATAGGTTTTAACCGTTTTTCACCTGTGAGAAACACCCCCGGCAAATAAGCATCAAACGTTGAAAAAAATCCAAATTGATCGTCTTTTGACAACACATTATGTAAATAAGTTGTTCCACTCCTCCAATGACCTAATAAAAAGAGAGGGGGCTTTTTGATAATTGATTTATTATCAATTTTCTTAACAAAATTTGTTTCCTTTATTCTAAAAAAAGATAAAGCAGAAGAAAGTAAAAGAGAATACATAATACGTGGATAATAAGGAATACTAACATGAAATTTATTTTGAATAAGAAGAGTAAAAATCGTATGTAAATCTGCACCAGCTAACGGTTCCTTATTAAGAATAAGAGCATGTTTATTTGATAATTGATAATCCATATTAAGGCAATAAAATGAATTAATATAAAAAATAATGCACAATGAAAAACAAAAAATGTTAGTCAATTTTAAATGGATAAAAACGATGTACCCTTAAGTATAATAATTCTGGAGACAGAAATCTTGAGAAAAAAGGATATCAAAATTGCGATTGTTAGAATCGAAGGAACAAATTGTGAACAAGAATCATTTAATGCTTTTAAACATCTTGGTGCTCAACCTGAATTTGTTCATTTAAAGCAATTACTTCATATGGATTGTTCTAAAGATGAAACAAGAGATTTATCAGATTTTCAATGTATAATGATACCTGGTGGTTTTTCTTCGGGGGATTATATTCGAGCAGGTGCAATTTTTGCAGCACGAATAAAAAGTAAATTATCCAAGCAATTAGAAAATTATGTTAACGAAGGATATCCTATGTTAGGAGTCTGTAATGGATTTCAAGTTCTGATTGAATTAGGTCTTCTTCCAAGTATCGATGGATCAATAAGTGCAATTCCCGAATCATGCCTCCACATTAATGATTCTGACAGATTTGAATGTCGCCCAACATATTTAAAACATGAAAATAAGGGAAATTGTGTTTTAACAAATAAGATCCCATTCGGGTCCATTAGAATGATTCCATCTGCTCATGCTGAGGGTAAATTGATATTATCAAATACATCACAGGAAAAGGTATTAAAGATTCTCGAAAAAAATGATCAAATCGTCTTTAGATATGTTGATCCAGAGGGTAATTATGAAGGCTATCCATGGAATCCAAATGGTTCGTTTCATAACATTGCAGGTATTTGTAATAGAGATGGAAATGTTTTTGGTATGATGCCCCACCCAGAACGAGTTTTTCATAGATACCAGCATCCAGATTGGACTAGATCCGATGTACAAAATCCCGTTGGTGATGGAAAAATAATTTTTGAATCAATTATTTCCTACATTGAAAAAAAATTCTGAATAATGATGTGAGGAATTGGGATGGGGAAGCAATGTGAAGGTGGTGAGGAAAGATGGGAAAAAATATTTAACTCCCCCATCCATAATTTAAGTGGTTATTAATATATTTAAATTTTATTATATTAATGATAATTTATTTTTTGATCTAATGCTTCCAGAACCTTGACTATGGTATCATAGCTTTCATCAATTGAGGTGGTAGTATCAATTATGTGCCATTTTTTGGTTACCATCATTGCTTTATTACGTACATTTTCCAGTGCCTCATAAGTTTCAAAAATTTCCTTATTTTCCCTTCTTTCAATTCGTTTCAGGATTTCAACTGTAGGGGCGTCTAAAAAAAACATGTAATCTGAGGTGGGAACAAAGTGTTCAAAAAAAGTATAAGCAAACCTAACTAATCCTTTCGGCAAATATGCCGTTCCAATAAGATAACGAACCATGATGAGTATTGGTTCTTCTTTTGGCCGATAATATTTTCGTATTGATAAGAGGACATCAAGCATAAAGAAAATACTTGCCTTTATTTTTCCTACTTTTCCCCGTTGAAAAAGCGCTTTTTTAGCTTGTTTTCCAAAAAATGTATCATCAGATGGATGAGATCGCAAGATTACTGTGTTTCCTTTTTTTTGATAATATTTTGCAATTTTTTTTGCTTGCGTATCTTTACCCACTGCATCCAATCCATCAATTATTATTAATTTTATTTTTTTCTCTCCCCCTACGCTGATTGTAAAAATACTGCCCAGAACATAAAAACAAGAATGAGTGGCACGGTAATATTATCAAATCCTTTTGGGGTAAAACCTTCTACAATTGCTCCAACAGATGAGAAAAGAAGTAGGAATCCAAGGTTGATAAATGAAAAAGTAAACTGAAAATTCGCTACATTTTGATAATAAATAATAGCAATAATCATCATAATAAATGTAAAAAAGAACATTGAAAATGTTCCGATAAAACTTTTTTTATCACCGGCAATATTGTAGGTTTGTTTACCATATTTTATTCCTATTAACGATGCGAATCCATCGCCATATGACATAGCAAATATACCGATTGCGATAACTACCATATTATTGAAAAATAAATAGGCTAGAACCGTCCAACTAACAGAATAATAAACAAGACCCATACTATGCCCCGCCGATGAAGTTTTTCCCCGTATAGATTTTATTGGTGTATAAGGACTGATAAGAAATGTTAATACAATAAATGGTGCGGCAGCTATAAATACCATGATCTCTCTTGTGGCAAAAACGGGAAGAATAAAAGCAATATTTCCAACCATAATGTGAAGTATTTTTCTACCTACAGATAGATTTTTAATTACTTTTTCTGTGATAATTAATAAAATTATAACATACAGATATACAATGAGTAGTCCTATTAGATCATTTGTTTCTATCATGATATTTCAATGTAAGAATGTTTATTCAACCTATAAATGCTGCTGAGAAAAAAGCAAGCAATCCTATAAAAATTGCCAATAATGTGAATTTTCTATAAAAACTCATTTTTATGTTTTTATTTATAAGTAATTGATAAATCGTTATAATAAAAATTATATCAGTAATCGATATAAAAAATAGATAAATGATATTATAATAATATACATTAAATTTTTGTGACATGAAAGGAATGATGCTAATCATAATTGCGATCAAATAGAATATGCTTACGATTCCATTTGATTTTTTTATGCCAATATAGATCGGAAATGATTTTACTCCTGCTTCTTTATCACCATTATAATCCATAATGTCTTTCATAATTTCTCTTCCGCTTCCAACAAGAAAGGCAATTAATGCAATGATGATAACTGATAATTCAAGATGAATGTGTAAATATCCTGTTTGGGTTGCTGCAGCAGCACCAAACACAAATGGAATTGCCATCACATATGCAATATAAAAATTTCCTAGGAGCTTAATTTTTTTTAAATAGGTATCATAAAATATGGCCATTAAAGCAGTAATTACTGCTATAATAAAACAGGTGAAATTAACAAAAAATGATGAAAGAAGTCCTAAAGGAAAAAATATATAGAATAAATAAAGAGCTGTTTTTGGTGCTAATTCACCTCGGACGAGTGGTCGATCTGCTCTTTTATTTTTTTTATCAATTTCTAGATCATAATAATCATTTAGTGCAAATGTACTTGCTTCAAGAAAAAGAGCTGTGCAAAAAGTTAAAAAAAAGTTATCCCATGGAATAGTTGTTAGTGTTAATTTTTGATTAACTTGAAGGGAAAGAAGTAATCCGATAAATATTGCAATAGCAATCATAACACCATGTTCTAGCCGCATGAGCTCCCAGATTGCTTTTATTTTTTCTTTCATCGTCATTAATCATATTAACAAGTTTTTTTTTAAGGTTTTGAAAAAATTAGGGAACGTTTTAATCAGTGAAATAATGTTATTCTTAAATAAATCAATAATTTTTCGAAAGTGTTAAATTTAAAATTAATATATTTTGCATTATGGAATATAAGATAACAGGAGATAACCTTCAACTCGTTACTTTACAGATTCAACCAGATGAAAAAATCTATGCTGAAGCAGGTTCCATGATTTATATGAGTGGAAACGTTTCAATGGAAGCAAAAATGAGAGGGGGGTTTCTTAAAGGATTAGGCAGAAAAATCGCCGGTGAAACATTATTTTTAACTGAATTTACATCAAACGGTGGAGCTGGGATGGTGTCCTTTGGTGGAAATGCTCCCGGAACTATTAAACCAATTGTTATTCAACCAGGTACTGAATTTATGGTTCAGAAAGATGCATTTCTTTGTGCTGAAGATTCCATTGATTTAAGTATTGCATTTCAAAAAAGACTTGGGGCTGCTTTTTTCGGTGGAGAGGGATTTATATTGGAAAGAATAAGTGGATCTGGTACTACATTTATTCATGCCTGTGGTGATTTTGTCGAGTTTAATTTAGAACAAGGTCAGCTGTTAAAGGTTGATACCGGCAGTGTCGTTGGTTGGGATGCAACAGTTTCATTTGACATTGAACGAGTAAAAGGAATAAAAACTATGTTTTTTGGTGGAGAAGGTATTTTTCTAACAACTTTAAAAGGACCTGGAAGAGTTATTCTTCAATCCATGGACCTTGGCCGTCTTGCTCATGCCCTGCAACCATTTTTACCTCAACAACGTAGTGGTCAATCAGGTTCTGGAATGGGAGAATTGATTGGTGGTTTAACTCGATGATAAAAGGCATTTTGTCTATGATTCTTGGTGCATTAATTACCACATTGATTATCATTGGCTTTGTTTATTTATTTTTTAGCGGACTTCTCTTTTGGATAGCTGGGGCTATTGCAGTAACATTTATTATCGCAGTGGTTATCTTTCTAGCAGTCGTCTTTCTATTTATGATACTGATTTTCTTTGTACTATTTTATTTCATTGCTGAGAAAAAACCAACATATCAAGAGGGCAATTATACTTTGGATATGGAAAAAGGAAAGCATGAAAAATGATTCATTTTCTCATTCATCTTTTTATTTTTTATGGGGGTGAAGGATTACTTTCATTGATTTTTCTGCTTTACTGACCAGGTCAAATCCTTTTTGTGCTTCTTCTAATGGTAAGGTATGAGTTATCATATCATTAACGATTAATCGTTTGGAAGAAATCAATTCAATCGCATCAAGAATATCTAATCCAGCTCCAGCATATGTAGATGTAATCGTAACCTGTTTATTCCACAGTGTGAATAAATCAATTGGAATTATTTTTCCTGGATCGGTTGGTGCAAATAAAAGAAGGGTACCTCCGTTTTCAACAATTTCAAATGCTTGTTTTGCAGCAGAAAGAACACCAGTTGATAGAATAACGAAATCTACTAATTTCCCATTATTTTGTTGCTTAATGATTGATAAAATATCTTTATTTGCATTAATAATTACATCGGCACCCATTTCTTTTGCTTTCTGTAATCGATAATCAGAAATATCGGTAGCAAATATTTTTGATGCTCCATAAGTTTTTGCAAGTTTAATATTAAGAAGACCTGCCATACCGCTTCCAAGGACCGCTACGGTTCGAGCAGGTTTAAATGATGCAGAACGAAATCCTCTTGTTACACAAGCCAGCGGCTCAATAAATGTAGCATCATCATAACTCATATTATCAGGTAAATGAAATGTTCCTCGATCAACATTTATCGATGGTATTCGTACATATTCTGCAAAACCACCTGGATAAAATTTAGTCGTGTGTAATGTATGGCAAAGTGTATGTTGCTTATGTAAACAAAAGTGACAGGTGTTGCATGGTACATGATGCGTGGAAAATACGCGATCTCCCTTTTGAAAAGTTGTTACATTTTTTCCAGTTTTTACTACTTCTCCTGCGATTTCATGACCTAAAACAAGAGGTGCTTTTTTTATCCGATACCATTCCATTACATCGCTACCGCAAATACCACTTGCCATTATTTTTATAAGTATTTCATCATCGGTTATTTCTGGAATGGATTGTGTTTCAATCCTCACATCTTGATTGTTATAATACATAGCAACATTCATTGTGTTCATAGAAAATTCTCAAATTTGTTATATGTACTTATTAGATAGGTTTTTCCATTGATATGCATCTTTTACATTGCTCGTAATCTTCTTACCCTCTCATCAAGTGGTGGATGTGTTGCCCAAATAGAGTTTATGGTTTGATGTTTAAATGGATTAGCAATGTACAGAGGCGCCACGGTTTTTGACCCTTTGGGTTTTCCTTGAGGCATATCATTTTTTATTTTTTCAAGTGCTTTTGCTAGACCCTCTGGATTTCTGGTTAGATATGCTCCATTTGAATCAGCTAGGTATTCTCTTTTTCTTGATATGGCTAAATAGGTTAATCGAGAAAAAATTGGTGCCAAGATAATAAGAACAATGGCTAGAATCATAATGATTGCATTACCTTCATTTCTTTTTCCACCTCTTCCCAATCCACCCCAAAACATGGAATAAAAGACAATTTCTGAAAGAAGCGCTATAGCCCCAACAACACCTATGGTAACTGTTGCAATAAGAATGTCATGATTTTTAATATGGCTCATTTCATGAGCGATAACACCTTCCAGCTCATCAGTTTTTAATTTTCGCAATGCTCCTGTTGTAGCACATATCACTGCATCTTCAGGTTTTTTTCCAGTAGCAAATGCGTTGATGCTATCTGAATCTTGTACATAGACTTTTGGCATAGGTATGCCTGCTGCAATGCTCATTTCTTCGACTTTATATGTCAATAATTTTTCTTCTCGATTGGCCGGATTTGCAGGACGAGCTTTGGCTGCTGAAAGAACTGTAGTTACAGAAAAAGAATACGTAATTGCAACATAGATAACAGCAATTGGTAGACCAAAAATAAGTGCAATATAGATACTGCCAAAGAAGATGTAACCAAATGCAAAAACAACGCTTAAGAAAAGAAGAGCCATAAAACTACAAATCAAAATAGTTAATCGTTTGTTGTGTTTTATATGATCTTCAATAAGCATTTTTTTATCCATGGTATCAGTTTTGATTTATTTTTAGAATTTTACGTTTGGTACTGCTCTACTTTCTTCTGGTATTTGGAGCATTTCCTTGACTTTTTTATTCATTCTTTTTGCAAACCAGACACCCGGAATTGTTTCTACAATATTATTGAATGCAAGTACTGAATCATTATAGTGTTGTCTTGCATATGATATTTTATCTTCGGTATGGGTTAATTCATCTTGAAGCTGCAGGAAATTTTGATTTGCTTTTAAATCAGGATAAGATTCAGCAACAGCAAATAATGATTTCAAGGCGCCAGTGAGCATATTGTCTGCATTGATATTGTCTTGTGGGGTTTTTGCACTCATTAGCGCAGAACGAGCTTTGGTAACACTTTCAAGGGTTTCCCGCTCATGCTTCATATATCCTTTAACTGTTTCCATTAGATTTGGGATCAAATCAGCTCTTCGTTTTAGTTGAACATCTATTTGTGCCCAAGAATTATCAATTCTATTTTCAAGTCTAATTATTCTGTTGTAGTATCCCCAAAAAATAAGAAGAAAAATAATTACAACAACAAGAATAACCACTCCAACTGTTACAAGCAAACTCATAGTCTCAAACCTTTTTGTTTATTATGAACCCATCAAATACATTGGTAATTATAAATGTATTTATTTTTACTACACAAAAAAGAGAAAAAAAGTAATAAAAAAGATCAATTGAGTAAAAAAATTAATCCTTGATTATTCTATTTTTTCGTTGATTTAAATACATCATACGCTTCATCTGGTGTGTATTTTTTATGAACAATAGCATTAACTGCTTTTATCATTCCTACGGGACTTGAACTTTGGAAGATGTTTCTACCCATATCAACACCAATTGCCCCTGCATGAATTGCATCATATGCCATTTGTAATGCATCTTTTTCAGGTTGTTTTTTTCCTCCTGCGATAACAATGGGAACCGGACAGGTTTCAACAACTTTCTCAAAATCCTTACAATAATATGTTTTTACAATATGAGCACCTAATTCTGCGGCCATCCTTGATGCAAGACTTAGATATTTTGCATCCTTTCCAAGGCCTCTTCCAACTGCTGTTACTGCAAGAACAGGTATACCATAACGTTCACATTCATCGATATACTCGGTCATTCCAAGAATAGTATCTCTTTCAAATGGCTGGCCAACAAGAATGGAAAAAGCAACTCCAGAAACATTTAATCGAATGGCGTCTTCAATGTCAACTGCGATTCCTTCATGAAGAAGATTATCAGTATTGAGAATGGATGTTCCACCAGATACCCTTAACACGATAGGTATAGATGTTGTTGGATCGATATAATTGCGAAGCCCCCCTCGAGTGAGCATAAGCGTATCAGCATAACGTAAGAGAGGATCCACCATTATCTTAATATTTTCAAGACCCGTAGTTGGTCCCATGAAGTATCCATGATCAACAGCAAGCATGACTGTTTTTCCGTCACGTGGTTTAATTATTTTTGATATTCTGTTTTTCATACCCCAGTCCATATAAATCACCTTGAATTTTTATATGAATAATTATTGTTTATTTAAAACATTTCTCTATAATTTCGTGGCAAATCTTTTATGTATCTCATTTATATCAGTGCTTGATGAGCGGGAGGCATAATGATGTCAATCCTTGAAAATATGAAACCAAAATTATTATGGAAGCATTTTGATGAAGTAAGGAAAATTCCTCGATGCTCTAAACATGAAGAAAAAATCCGTAAATATTTACTCGATTTTGCTAAAGAACATAAATTAGAGTCAAAGGAAGATAAAGCAGGTAATATCGTTATAAAGAAACCAGCAAATAAAGGAATGGAAAAAAAACCGACTGTGGTATTGCAAAGTCACATGGATATGGTATGTGAAAAAAATAGTGATGTAGATTTTGATTTTGCCAAAGATGCCATTAATTTAAAAGTCGATGGTGATCTCTTGATGGCAGATGGCACTACTCTTGGTGCTGATGATGGAATTGGCATTGCCACAAGTCTTGCAATACTCGTTGATAAAAATTTAAAAATAGGCCCAATAGAAGCATTATTCACCGTTGATGAAGAAACAGGGCTCACTGGTGCTTTTGCGCTCGGATCGGACATGCTAACGGGAAGAATTATGCTTAATCTAGATAGCGAAGATTGGGGAGTTTTAACCGTCGGTTGTGCAGGTGGTGGAAATTCTGATGTAAAAATTCCAATAAAAACAACATCAGTTTCTTCGGATAATACATGGTTGAAAATTAATGTTACTGGATTAAGAGGCGGTCATTCAGGTGTTGATGTTCATGAACAACGAGCCAACGCAATTAAAGTAGTTTCCAGGATTTTATGGAAATTGGAAGATTCATTCTCGGTTGATATTGCTGAAATCCATGGCGGGGATAAACATAATGCCATTCCTCGTGAGGCATATGCAATTATTGGCTGTAAATCCGCTGACAAAGAAAAGATATCTAACATGATCAAAGATGAGGGAAAGGATATTTGTAAAGAATACAAACCAATTGATCCAAATTGTTCCATTAAGATAGAAAAATCAGAGAAACCTACTTCAGTTCTTGATAAAAAGTCGGGTGTAACAATTGTCAATGTTTTACATGCACTTCCTCATGGTGTGGATAAAATGAATTATGACATTCCTGATCTTGTTGAAACATCTACTAATCTTGCGAAAGTTCGATTGGAAAAAAATAACGCAAGTATCCAATTAAGCTCTCGAAGTTCAATTATGTCTTCTTTACAAGATCTTCGTGATAGAATTCATGCAATAGTCAGTCTTGCAGGTGGATCAGTTGAAGAAGAAGAACCTTATCCGGGTTGGCAGCCGAATTTGGATTCAAAGATTTTAAAATTATCCAAGCAAATCTATAAGAAAAAGTATGGAAAGGAACCTGTTGTTGAGGCTATTCATGCCGGTCTTGAATGTGGAATTATTGGAGAAAAATTTGATGGTATGGATATGATTTCAATTGGACCTACAGTAAAATATCCTCATTCACCAGAAGAACAAGTCCATATTAGTACTGTTGATAAATTCTATGATTTTGTTGTAGAAATTGTAAAAGCAGTATAATCCATTATTTTTTCTTTTCTTTTTTTCTTTCACTTATATATTTTGTGTAATTTTTTGTGTAAAAAAAAGAAAAAGAGGTAGAAGATTATTTGTCTAACCTTCTATTGGTGTTGGTTCTATCCAGTCAGGTGCATAACACTGTATGTTTGGATCTCCAAAGAAAACCTTTACATTGGTAAGTCCACCTGATGAAAGCTGGAATAGAGTAGATCGACCATACAGCGTGGTTGGATCAAGAGTGGTAAAATCTCTGTTGAAAATCCAAGTGTACTTTGATTGAGCTTCACCAAATTTCTCACCTTTGACCAAAACATCTTCAAATGTCCATGAGTTATGAAGATCATCTTGTACACCATATGCTGATCCCGCGCAACCATGCCAGAGAACTGATCCATGAGATAAGTACATGATTGGTCCCCAGTGTTCTCCAGTGGTACAGGAACTCCATATCTCCATTTCACTATGTAGGTTTTTAAGGATTTGATCAACCCATTTGAAATGGACTATATCATAGAGTGCGGGTTCAACAGAGTTATATCCCGATTCACCGCCTTCTCTCATAAGTTTTGTTTGTCGGTTATCATATCCACTGTAACCACGCCATGCATCCCACCAGTCGAAATCTTTAAGATTTTCATGTCTTAATTCTGCAAGTGGGAATGCTTCATTTACGTTTTTATATTGACCAGATATACCTGATCCACCTGTTCCATGACCAGTATAATAACTTAAGACCGCTCCTTCATTATATCGTTCAAGCAGGCTTTCAACAATGGCATGTCCTTCAAAGAATCTGTCTCTTGAGAAGAAGGATTCTTTATTTTGTTGGGTAGCATAATTTGGATACCCGTTACCATCATTTGCCTGCCAGGTATACCCATCTGGATAGTTCGCCATTAATGATGTAACTACATCTCTTCCTGGATTAGCATAGATAATCGCTGGATATAAGATAGTCCTACAGATAATGTCACTTGAAAAAGCAGCTGTTTCAACAGGGATGTGACCAGCATAGGATTCATTTCCATCCATTGCTCGGCATGCAATATCTCGAATATCTGTGTCTCTTGGCGATACAAAGAGAATTGCTTCCCTTCCCTCTAAATCAAGACTATATCCTCTAATTAAATCCTGCATGGATTGTGCCACTGCACTAAACCAAGTAAGTTTTAAATCCAATCCAACATGTGGAAATTCATCATTTTGAATGTAATAAAAGAGTAAACTTATCCATGATGGTGGATTTTTTAAATTAATCGGATCAGCTAGTTGAGGCAAATGACCAACAGATCTGCAACCATGATAGTAATCTCCTGCATATTCTCTCCATGCTGCCATCATGTCAATAGTGTTATAGGCAATTGGAGCTTCCCCAATATTTAGAATTGGAGCAGTATGATATGCAGATGCCATAGCAGCAGGTGCGAAATATCCTTCACCAGTTCCTAATGATACAATAGTAATATAATTTTCAGATACCCCATTGGCTTTTATTTCATCGATTACTGCCTGCATTGTTGTTAATTCTTTTGTTGCACCAGGACTTGCTGAGCTTATATCACCAATATTTACGAAAATAACATTATTTGCACCTAATTGATTAATAACATTTCCCGTTGAAGTTGGTACTTCATCTTCTGTTACATAAAGTAAAGGTGCATGATTCATTGATGCTATAACCGCAGCATTTGATGCAGACATAGCAGCATTAATTCGTTTTTCATTATAATTTCGCTTGTTAATGGTGACATGATAATTGCCAGAGTACCCAATATCATTACCGTTTTCGTCCATAAATGGAACAACAATAGCAGTCCATGTCCCAGTCATAGCATTGTGAACATCAATAGAAAAATCTGTATGTGGTTCAATAATCCATCTTCTAAACTCATCTTGATCCTCTTGCCAATGACCACCATTCCATATATGGATTGGATTTATTTCTCCACCATTATAATGTGGCGTCATAGGCCTTCGGACATTACCTTCTGGATCAATAAGATAAGCAATAAGATTTGAAGGAGCATCAGTTGTTAGAGTTACCTCAATACTCGTATCTGAATCGGTTATCGGGATAGAATAACGATCTCCTTCATATTTTATAACCTGTAATTCATCAAGACCGTCGGTATCCGTAACATATGGGAACCAAAGACCTGCTTTAGTAACAGGGTAAAACGAATCGTAATCTTCTCCATCTTCATCATAAGGATATGGCCACCAATCTTCCATGACTCCTTCATATCGTGGTGTAATTAAACCAGTATCACCTGCAAATTCATTGCCAATTCCTCTGAGATGGATTGCACCCCATTGTTTTCCAATATACATTGGTTTAGCAGAGCTACCAGATACATCCATAAAATCATCTGATGTTAATCTTTCAACAGTTGGCTGTGACGAGATGGATTGATCTGCATCAACAACAGTTTCAATTTCATCCTCAAATGCGCTACCATCAACAGTGACAACTACTGTATTTGATGAGGTCCATTTTTGAGTTGCAATATCCGCTGCTGCTTGAATTGGATCGGCTGCAAGGGTCATTTCATTTGCTGTCATTCCATGTCTTTCTAGATAGGTATTCCAATCATCAATGAGATATTGGGTGGTTTGATCAACAGTTGTAAACCAAGTTGGAATATCATCAACTCCTTGGTACACAATTGGTGACACATATCGTATTCCATCTTGTAAATAATTTGCAGCAGGTATCGCTGCGATATATGCATATTCATCTTTGTTTGATGTAGGATCATCATTGACTATGAATGTTTGTGCAACTGGAGTTATTTCTGGTTGAGGAAGTGGCGTAATAGGTGCTTCTACTTCCACCCCTAATTCAAGTTCCAACTCATAGGTTCCTGAACCATACAAGAAATAATCATCTGGCCATTTGCTCGTGTCCCATCCTGGGAACATATCAATTTTGACCTTCCAGGTTCCTGATGCATCAGCTGGATATTCAAGAACATCATCTTCATAATACATAGCAGAAATGACATGTTCTCCTGAAGGATTATATAAGTGTAAATCATAATCTGAATCTTGTTCCGGCTCAATACTAATTCGTATTCCTTGCCCAGATGATACTTGAAAACTATACCAATCTTCAACATCTTGATAATCCATATATCCTTCGTAGTATCCAGGCGTTATTGCAGTTGCAGCACTAATGCTGTTACCGGCATCAGTTCCAGTTCCTGCATCGTTTTGTCCACCTAATTGTATTGAAAGTGTATATTCTACCTTTTCTTCCCCTTCAGTAAATACCTGTACATAATAATAAGCAGTATCTGTTGCCTCGCCTCCATTTTCGACTATTTCACCGTTTTTGTCCAATATCTCAATTCCTAAGGATCCGGAGACACCAACAGTAATGGTCTGTCCAGCACAAACAGTGAATCTATAAAAATCAGCATCATCACCTGCTGCTGGGTCAATTGTTCCTGTTCTTCCTCTTCCCGGTGTTGTTTCCTCTATAGGTTCGCCTACATATATGGGACTTGCCCTTCTTAGAGAGTCCCCTACATCTGTGTTGTATCCAATATCATTTTGTTCATCATCTAGTTTAACATCTTCAATCGGAACGTAATTTGTATCATAGGGAATAGCTGGAAATGGCGCAACCGGGCTATATTCATCAATTGATGTTTCCTCTCGGACTTGTTGTATTGTTTTTTCTAAAATTGTATTATTCTTTTGTATTGATGCTGCAAATGTAGGTGTTAGCATCATGATACTTAAGAGTACAATTAAGAAAATACTAGCCTTTCTTTGTCTAAAATTTATTCTTTTCATGTAACCCCCTTTATATAACAATATATCATATTAAAATATAAACTTTATCCAACTTATATAATAAAATTATGATTTTTTATCATTTTTACATGAAAAAAATTAAAATTTTATATATAAAATTTATTAATAATTCAAGAAAAAAAGTAGCAATTAAAAAAAATTATAGTAAAAATTTTCTATTATATGAAGTCATCATTTTATTTTTCACCAAGCTTGTAGAATGCGTTTCTAATCCCAAATTATTGGATCTTGTATCTCTGGTCTAAGTACAGTTAAAAAGCATTTCCTGGTTTTATCTTTTGATTCAAAAATTTCATTAATAAACATTCAATATAATTATATAGTAAAGGGATTATAAAAACATTTCTTTTTTTATTAAATATAATTTATAAAAATAAAGAAAAAAGGGGCAGAATTTATTGATATCCGCCAATCTTTAAACTTGGATCGCCAAGAAGAACCCACTGTTCAACTGCCTGAGCATCAACCGCATCCCAACCAAGATCTGGGAACCACCAACATTCTGGAAGAGTGAAATCTTTAAAGGTATTGACATAGCTTGTTTGGGTTTGTTGATAGACTTGCCCAAGGGTTTGATATTCTTCTTGACCGTAATGTTGACCATATTGTTTGAAAAACTCAGAGCTAATCCATCCATCACCAGCACCAACAGTACAGAACTCTCCTTCCCAGCCCCAACCAAGACCGGTATTACCCATACAGGCTATCGATCCAGTGTTTGGAAGTTGAACCATATACCAACTCCAACATTGTGGCACTGCAGTTAGATACGTCCACATCCAATTATTTCTACCTAGAATTGCAGTATAATAATGAATCATTGAAGGAATTAATGATACATTAAACAAACTATTATGACACCCCCCAACAACCGTAATTGGTAATTTTTCATTATTTGTCAATTCTTTCATTGGCCAGATAGGAGTATCGGTTATAAAAGGCGGATAAGATTGAAGATTTGACACAACCAGACCGTCAACTGATCCATATTGTCTATTACCTGGGATTCCAGGATATTGGTCCCCCCAGTAGCCTGGGCTTCCATGTCCTGAGAAAAAGGCAAATCCCCAGCCTTCGCTAAATGAATCGATGACATCATCCATTCCATTGAATTTTCCATTTGAGCACCAGTAAATATCTTTTTCAAACTCTTCGGGCATATAATATAATGCTCCACCTCGTCCATGTTCTGATTCTTCACCTGTGACCCATTCGCCCTCATAATACTGTGGAAGATTATATCTCCAATCTGAAAAAACCACTTCTCCCTGATCATTTTCTACCCATACATGAATATCAGTTATATTTCCATAAGGTTTAGGATCATATGATTTCCCGCGAATAGTCAACACTTCATTTATATAAGATACATTTGCCCACCAAAATAAGGAGTTACAATATGCTTCGCCCTCACTTGGTGTATATGTCACATCAGTGTTACCAAGAATATTTCCATTGGAAACAGAAACAATTTCAGCAATTGGTGGTGCAGGATATCCCTCATCAAAAACAGGGTTTAAATGATCATCATGATTAAAGGTCACCTCAGAAGATACTGTTTTATCAAGAGCAATTTCTATGGTATCAATTGGACCAAGTTCACCGACAGGATTATCACTTTGAGCTTTAATGAAATAAGTTCCATCCGATAAACCATTCGTATCCCATTTAATATTCAAGTCAAATTGATCTAGAAAACCATCACCAGAATAAACAATCATTTTCTTAAACCAATCCGATTCATAAGTTGTCGTTTCATAATTAATGATTTTGTTCACTACTTCACTGACTTCATTTGCATCGGAACATGCCAATCTTCCTACCGCAACATCAGGAATTAAATCAATAATATCGTCAGGATATTCACCTAATATTCCATCACCATCTGAATCCCATGGTTCAAACAATCCTCCTTCTTTATAGATATCAGCATAATAAAGATCCGTTGGAAAACCTGGGTCTCCTCCATCTCTAACATTCGAATATCTAACTGGTACTAGCCAACCTTTTGATCCAAGATTGACATTATCCTTTGGTTTTGCATAAATTGTTGATTTTAACCCGCCAACGAGAAGGACATATTTTATATTCCATTGTTCAAGTGCATCTTTGATAAAATATTTCACCTGCTCAGCAGTATCGAAACCATTATATTCTGAATAAATCTCTTCAATTGTTTTTAAAACAGTTTTTACCCCATAACTATTTTTATGTTCTATTAGTGGTTGTAATGCATCTGAAAAGGATTCAGGTGAAATAATGGCTAAATCATAATCTGTTTTTTGCGGAAATGGATTTGAATTTGGTTTATTATAGGTAATAGTGATATCTGATTGTTCAGCTATTGTTATTTTATTTAACCTAGGCATATATTGAATAGGATAAATATGAACAGTAACATATGTGACATGTTCATAATGATCGTTAACCCCAACACCAACATTATATTGAAATTGTTCTGATGGATATGGTTGGTTACTTTGATAAATCTGCTCATCCTTTCCTTCATTAATTATTTTGTTTTTAATTGGTGATAAAGGCAATGGTGCAGGAGAAGGGCGTATCTGTTTATCGATGATTTTGGTGTTTATTTTGGATGGGTGAACCTGTACATTTATGTCAGTTACTCCAAATGGTAGTTCGAATGTTTGTACGATTTTTGGTATAACTGGTTTACCTGGATTCAATAGATATTGATCCGCAGTATCAATAGAAATTTGAAGATAATTTTGTTCTCTTTCCTCAATAACTATATCATTTTCTTGAATAGTAATTGTTTTTCTTATCATTTCATTTGTTTCAGATAATTCAGTTGAAAAAGCTGCTGCGCCAATACCCCCAAATATAATAGCAAAAATTATCATTATTGATGTTATTTTTTTCATGATATCCCCCTTTATTTAATATTTTAATCAATGTCATATTATATAAAGCAATTGGTTTTATAATTTAATAACCATTTTATAAAATAATTTTATTATTCATTTTTTATTATGAAGAAAAGACTAAAAGTAAATCTTTTGTTATAAAACATATTTATCAAAAATTATTGTGTAATCCATTATATTTTTCAAAAAAATTATTTATCTGATATCATATATGATCTTATAAAATATGAAACAACTTAATGATGACTTACCATTGCTAATCAGAAGGAAATTGGCGATAAGCAAGGAGTATTGAGATATAAATCAACTAAAAACATGATTTATTGGGAAGGAATAATAATGAAAATTGTTTTAACAGCAGATAGGACATTAATGTCCGATTATAATAATATCATTTTTTTAGGTTTTGCTGCGTGCGCACCAAAGTTTATTCCTGGCTGGCTGTATGAGATGATTTTTTGTCCGCCACTTGAGGAAGGATCTGATGGACAGGTTGTTCATGGTCATTGTGGACAACGAAAAATCCAATCTGCCTTACTACAGGCAGGATTTTCTGATAAAGATATTGCAGTTGCCAGTCCAGATCATTTATCAAATTTCATCCATGAAGATACAAAGGTTCTCTGTATTACTACCCATGATCCTCTTGGGTTAGGTCCTGCATCTTCAACTTTTAGTGATCTTGGAGGGCGAGAACCATATACAAGTTATTTTTTCCGAAAACTTGTTAATAATCCATTAATAAAAAAGCATGACGTAACTGTGCTTGTTGGAGGTTCGGGTGCTTGGCAGGTTGCAAATGAAAAGATTATGGAACAACTTGGAATAGATTGCGTTGTTTTAGGCGAAGGAGAAATAACCGCAGTTGATTTGATTAATAAAGTACTTAGTAATAAGCCGATTCCAAAAATTGTCCAGGGTGAAGTGGTTCCTTTAGAAAGCATTCCTTTAATTCAGAAACCAACCATCAATGGAGTAATTGAAATAACAAGAGGTTGCGGTAGAGGCTGTCGTTTTTGCAATCCTACCATGTTAAACTTCCGTTGCCAGCCGATTGAATACATTAAAAAAGAAGCGATGATAAATGCCAAAATAGGCAATATAATTACTCTACATGCTGAAGATGTGTTGCGTTATAAAGCAGATGGATTTATCCCAAATGAAAATTCTGTTCGTTCATTATTTTCGGAAATGAAAAATATTACTCCAGATGTCGGAATCAGTCATTTCGCCTATTCATCTGTAGTTGCAAAACCCAATCTAATTGAAGATATTTCAGATATATTAGAAGTTGGTTCGCCAAGATATCCTTTTTTAAGTGGGCAAGTGGGAATAGAAACAGGCTCCTCAGATCTGATATCTAAGTATATGAAGGGAAAAGTAAAACCATTTAAACCAAATGAATGGAGAGATATCGTCATCCAAGGAAATAACATTTTACATGATAACCACTGGGTTCCCGTGGAAACACTCATAATGGGCCTGCCGAAAGAAACATCTTCTGATGTACGGAAAACAATTGATTTAGTGGAGGATTTAGCACCCTACAAATCCCTTATTGTTCCATTATTTTTCGTACCACTTGGTACCTTAAATGATAATCCAAATTTTTCAAAAGATAAATGTACCGCTGATCACTGGGAATTACTTGCTATAAGTATCAATCATACCTTAAAATGGACAAAACAGATCGTCAACGAAGTACCTTTAAATGAAATCAATGGTGTGAAAAAATGGCTATTAAAACGAGTGATTAATACTTTAGAAAACAAGATGAAACCTTATCTCAAATTGATGGAACAAGGAGAAAGTCCTTTAAATCATTCGAAGCGATTTAGTATTTCTCCACCCAGACTTCATAGTAAGGGCACATAATATTACCAATTTTATGATTTATTTTATAAAAATACAAAATACTTTTTTGTTTGGTTATATTTAAAGGTTGCAGAAAATATGGAAAATTTAATCTATATTATCCTATAGAAATAATCTTGATTTGATACAAAACGAAGAATTTCGACCGAATTCTTGACAAAATAATCGACAAGAATCTTCTCGTTATTTTACACAGGCCTAATACCAATCTTCTTCCAAATTTTATGCCTTTAGTAAATCCATATTAATTATTCAATTCTTAACAAGATTAGCACTAGAGATAAGTAATGACAAAAATCTTTATTGAACATATTAATAATCCATTCAATACTACATTTAAAATATTTCATATTATCCGATACGTATTTCTATTAGATAAAAGTAAGTAGTATTCTATTGACTCATAGCTTTTTTAAACATTGGAACTGCAATCAATAGTAAAACAAGACCAAAGATAACAAGGATTGTCAATTCAGTTGTTATCGCTGAGATACCAGCACCTAATACCATTACTTTTCTTAATGCAGTTGTTGCATAGGTTAAGGGAAGGAAATGAGCAATATCCTGCATATACCATGGCATCTGTTGCAAAGGAAAAAATACACCACTGAGAAACATCATTGGAAACATTAGAGTCATCATGATCATTGTAGCATTTTCCTCTGTCTCTGTAAAAGATGTAATCAAAATGCCTAAACCAACAAAGCTGAAGACAGTGAGGATGATAAGGGAAATTACTAACAAAATATTACCTTCAATGACAACCCCAAATAGAAGAACTGATAGGATAAGAATGATAAAACCCTGAATTATCCCCCGGGTTGTTTGAGCCATTACCTTTCCAAGTATTATAGATAATCGGTTTATTGGTGCCACCAGCATACCATCTAATGTCCCAATATCTTTTTCATAAGATATTGCATGTGGCAATCCAGTCATAAGTGCCATCATAACAACCATCGCAATTATACCCGGTGCAACAAATTGGAAATAATTTGTAGTCTCTTCTGGCACAGACCTAATCTGAACAACATAAGGTTTTATCATTGTAGTTGCACTATTTATAGAGAGATTATAAGTTGTGTTAAGGTTATTAACAGCCATTTGGGTATCCATCTGCTCTATGATTGTAGAAAGAGCATTTTTCATTATCACTGAAATTTGTGGATTGGACTGGTCAATGATAATTGTTACATTACTTTGTTTCCCAGATAATACATCCTTAGTAAAATCCTCTGGAATCAAAAGACCGCCACTAATTTCACCATTTTGAATCTCAGTCTTTATATGATCAAAATCCTTTGCCATGCTAAGATCCATCATACCTGTCTTGTTATTTATCTCATTAAGTTGCTTGACAAATATGTTACCATAATCAAAATTTTCATATCCATTATCCATATTTGCAATAGCTATTGGTGTATTGCTTAAGGAGTCACCAGAGGGAAAAATAAAACCAATCATAACCATCATAAAAAGCGGCATTAAAACTAGCATAACCAATCTTAATTTACTTCTGCTAAACTCAAGTAAATCTTTCCAACAGATCCAAGTACTATGATGAAGTATATTTCTTTTTTTCATGATTTCACTTTATCTAATCCTGGGATTATTACGATATCTATGTCCATAAGATGAATCACTGTTATCCTCAGAGATGACCTCTCTTACCTCACGGCCTGTAAGTTGTAAAAATACATCTTCAAGTGTAGGCTCAAGATTTTTTATTTTTCTTATTTTTGCTTTTTTTCTTCTTAAATCATCAATGATTTTATCAAACGCATCAGTTCCAATAGAGAGAATTTTAATGTGCGTTGGAGTTTGCTGAACAAGTGATTTCACAGAATCTAAAGATTTAAGTGAAGAAATCATATCTGAATTTAGATTGGAAATTTCTATTTCAAATGCAGTTGTATCTACCCCAGAAACAACTTTTTTAAGATTTTCAGATGTGTCCATAGCTACAATTTTCCCATGATCTATTATACCAATCCTATCACACAGCATATCTGCCTCAGCCATCATGTGAGTTGTTAGAATAATGGTTGTTTTATTTTCATTATTAATTTTACGAATTAGTTCCCGTATTTCAGAAGTAGATTGCGGATCTAATCCTAAAGTAGGTTCATCAAGAAATAAGATTTCAGGCTGATTTACTAATGCCCGGATAAAATTAATTCTCTGTTTCATACCAGTTGAAAAAGTACTAATCCTTGTATCTGCCCATTTCCTCATATGAACAAAATTTAACAATTCATCAATCCGTTTATGAAGAGCGTCATTTTCGAGATTATATAGTTTTCCAAAAAGCTTGAGATTCTCTCTTGCAGTCAGCTGATTATACATTATCATTTTCTCAGATACTAGACCAATATGCTCTCTTACTTTACCCTCATCTTTTATAATATCATAGCCTGCAATAGATGCTGAACCTTCAGTCGGTCTACTAAGAGTGCAGAGCATTCTAATAGTGGTAGATTTACCAGCTCCATTTGGTCCAAGTAAGCCAAATATTTCACCTTTTTTAACAGAAAATGAAATATCATCAACTGCCGCGAAATCACCAAAAATTTTTTTAAGATGAGATGTCTCAATGGCAAAACCATTATTTGAAATATCATTAGAAAAAGTCGCTTTACCTTGCATACCACAATTTGAACAAGTGATAATAATACTTTTACCAGGTATTCCAGACAGTTGTTCGACTGTACCACATCTAGGGCATTTAAATATCTCTGTAATTTTCTTTGTTTTTTGAAAATTATACACAATTTCGTTCTCCAAAGTCTATAAGTCTTTTTTCTTTTACATCCTCATCATAATTTTATTTAATTTCATTTTTTCTTTATAATTAAAAATCCAAAGTTCTTAAAACTCTATATGCGTATGATCTATTAAATTGGAACTTAAATTTTTAAATAGAATAGATAATTTATTTTTATTGTTGATTGTTAAGATTCTGATAAGACATTGTTCAAAAAATTTTCCATACAGTTTTTCAAAACTTTTTTTAATATAATCATTATCAATTATTCTAGATTTCATTTTTTATTCTCCATTTGTAGTCTTATTGAAATCCATCATTAGAATTCAAATTATCAAATTTCATCTAACTCTTATTTCATCTTCAGATTAAAATTAAAAATATTTACTTGATATAAAATCACGATTAAATAACGTTTAGAAAATAAATAAAAAATAATTGATATAGTCTCCATTTTCTAGCATTAAATTTGAAATGGAAATAAGAATTGCAATAAGGAACAATCTAATAATTAGAAAAAATATTTATACATTGGGTTGATTTTTTTCCAGTTGAAGCGGATATGATCTAGTGGTTATCAGCTATTCCTTTTCTCCGCTATTTTCGTCGGT
>CAZWQV010000023.1:0-30410 GCA_964636235.1 uncultured Thermoplasmatales archaeon | reverse complement strand
AAAATAAGCCAAAGAATATGTTTGATGATTTTCCTTTTTAATCATCCAGAAAATAGGGATGATGGGTACTCCTATAGGTACAGTTTCTTTTTGTCGCATAAATAGTGTAACTACTATATAAGCAAATCCAAGGATAATGATTATAGTTGGAAATATCCAGATATATCCCATTTATTTTCCTCAATCAATATAAATATTTTTTATTTGTGTATTATCCTGCATTTCTGTAAAAATAATATCTGCATAATCTTGTAATCCTAAATCATGAATGTTATAAGTTGTATTTTCATTATTCGCAATAGTATTGTTTTCCATTCTTGGAATAATAATGGCCATTAGATCATAATATTCATCATCTGGGAATTCATAAGATGCGCTAACAAAATCAGGATTATTATTAGCTTGATTGGTCGATGGATTGTATGTTGATATGTCCTCTGCTGTGATATAAACTGCATTTACATCATCTATATCCTTGAATTTTACGTGAAAAATACATGCCTCATTATAATCTAAATTAATTACTTTAATATCGTAGATTTCTTTCATACCAACAGATTTCTCTTCTTTTTCACCAATCATTATTTGCACATCTGAGTTGTGATTATACATATTTTTAACAATTACAGTATATTCATTTTGAAAATAGTATTGCTTATAGAGCACATATGAAAAAATTACAATTGAAATAAAAATGATTAGAATAACGATTAATTTATTTTTTGAAAACTTCATAAAGTCCCTCTAAAAAAATATAATATTCTCGTATTATATAATTATTTGTGTATTTTTCGTTCACAAACTTTTTTAATATGTCCCGATTTGTTACCTCAATTAAATTCACTTAAAAATCATCCACTATGTTACAGAACCGGAATGAAACATTACCTCTTTTGAAATTACAACTTTTATAAAAATCAATCATATTAATTTTTGATTATAACAAATAAAAATAAGAAAAAAATAATTTTGTGTATTAGATGGTTTCATCAATCATTGGAAGCATTTGCTTATCTTTGAAACCCCTTTGTTGCATAGCCGCAGATGGACATGATGCTGCACAGGCCCCACAACCCATACACAATGCTTCATTTACTTTTGCTCTGCTTTTTCCATCATCAAGTTTTATTAATTCAATAGCTTGATAGGCACAAACACTTATACATGTTCCACAACCAGAACAGAGATCTTCATCTACACATGCAACCAATGGTTCTGCTTCAAGAGTATCCTTTGATAGAATGGTAAGCGCTCGGGATGCTGCACCACTTGCTTGAGCAACGGTATCCTGAATATCCTTTGGTCCTTGACAACATCCAGATAAAAAGATACCTCCTGTTGCTGTATCCATAGGACGTAATTTTGGATGTGCTTCCAAGAAGAATCCATCATCACTTTGTGAAATACGTAGTTTTCTGGCCAGATCACCAGCATCTTCTCTTGGGACAATTGCTGGAACTAGCACCACGATATCTGATGTGATATCAAAGAGTTTATTGGTCATCGTATCAAAGATTTCAACACTCAACTGATCATCACGAGGTCGTACTTCAGAGGGTCTTCCTCTAAATACATTTGCATTAATATTACGAACCGTTCGATAAAACTCCTCATATTTTTTTCCATAACTTCGAATATCCATATAACATAGGTTAAGTTCAACATCAGGTAATTTTTCCCGGAGTAAATACATCTGTTTTAAGGCACTCATGCAACCAATACGGCAACACCAGCTGCAAGAATGTTCATCTCTTGAACCAATGCATAAAAGATAGGTGATACTCTTCGGTTTTTCTTCGCTACCAGGTTTGATGATTTCACCGCCTGTTGGACCTGATGAGTTAATCAAGCGTTCCATTTCAAGAGATGTGATCACATTATCTGATTTATGGTACCCATATTCAAAAACTTGATTTTGATCAATTAAATCAAAACCTGTTGCAGCAATAATAGCTCCGACATTAAGAGTAATCATTTCATCTTTTTGTTTAAAATCTATCGCATTTGCCTCACATGCTTCAACACAAAGTGGTCCTTTTCCACATTTTCCCTTGGTAAGCATTAAACAAGTATCCTTATCAATAGTACATTTTAAAGGAACCGCCTGGGGAAACGGCATATAAATAGCACTTCGTTTTCCCATATGCTCATCAAATTCACTAGAGATACGATCTTTCATTCGACAGGCATCAACACAATCTCCGCAACCAGTACACTTATCTAAGTCAACATATCTAGCTTTTTGTCTTACCGTTACTGTAAAATTACCAATACTTCCCCCAACATTTTCGACTTCTGCATAGGTTAATAGATCAATATTGGGATGATTTGCGACTTCACTCATCTTTGGTGTTAATATGCAGCCTGAGCAATCAAGAGTTGGAAATGTCTTATCAAGTTGAGCCATTCGTCCACCAATAGATGGTGTTTTTTCAACAAGATGCACCTTAATTCCCTTATCTGCAATGTCGAGAGCAGTTTGTATACCTGCAATACCTCCACCGATCACAAGTGCTTCAGGAGTTACCTTCACTTCCGATGTTTCTAATGGTTCCAAAAATCGTGCCTTTGCAACTGCTCCTCGAACCAGTGCCTTTGCTTTTTCAGTTGCTTTTTCTTTATCATCATGCACCCAGCTGCATTGTTCCCGAATATTAGCAATTTCAAGATTAAACTGATTTATTCCACCCGATTCAACAACTCCCCGAAAAGTATGTTCATGCATGCGAGGTGAACAACAAGCAATAACCACGCTATCCAATTTATGTTTTTTAATGGAGTCCTTTATTAAATTGGCACCTGTGTCTGAGCACATGTATTTATATGCTTCACTGACTACGACATCTTTGAGGGTTTTTGCATATTTGGTTAATTCTTTGACATCAACAGTCTGGGAAATATTGATACCGCAATGACAGACAAACACTCCAATTTTATTTGCCATGTTATTTGCCTCCTTTCGTTAATTGTTCAACAGGACTTGTATTTATATGCATGCCAAGTTTTTCTTGAGAAATACCAAGAGCCATACCAATCATCTGAGTCAAATAGAGAACAGGCACCTGTAGTTTTGTCGCCACTGTTTCTCCTGCTTTTTTCTGACGGGCATCAAATTGCCTGTGACACCAAGGGCAAACATCCACAAAAGCATCATATCCATATTCCTGAACTTTTTGTAGTTTTTGACCTGTTTTTGTTAGTGCAGTTTCTGGTAAATTCGCATTTAAAAGTGCACCACAACAATCAAGTTTTTCTGGGTAATCCTCAGGTTTTGCCCCTAATACTTTTAAAATTTGTTCCATTTTCTGTGGATTTTCAGCATCATCAGGTCTGCCAATCTCTGTTGGTCTAATGAGATGACAACCATAATGCGTAGCAATTTTCATATCAGTTAATGGATAAGTGATTTTCTTTTTCAAAGCATCCAATCCTATGACATCATGGAATATATCTAAAATACTAAAGATTTGAACACTACCTTGATATGCAACATCTTCATCTTTCAAAAAAGTGTTAATCCGGTTTCTCATATTCTCATCAGAATCGAGAATCCTTTTTGCTTCACTCATGGAGAGATGACACATAGGACAAGGTGTAAACATATCAAGGTTTTCTTTTTCTGCCAGAGCAATATTTCTTGCAGCAAGAGATAATGATAACATTTGATTAACGCTTTTTAATGGTTCGCCACAACAAGAAAAACCTTGCAAGTCAACTAGTTCAATATTAAAAATGGGTAAAATTTCACGTAATGACAGTTCATAGGCATATTGTTCAGTTTGCATAATGCATCCAGGATATAAAATTATTTTTTTCATACTTAGTTACCCCCAAGAAATTAAACTTTCTCCATCGCAAGTTTTGATAGTATTCCCATGAATTTTGATGGATCAATAGGTTTTGTAACAGGTGGTAATCCTAATTTTTCACGATTAAAAGAAGTGTTATCTTTTGCAATAACTTCTTTTTCATCTTGGATCATTCCTTTAGATAAAACAGATTGCAAATAATTGGTATAATTTCCCGGAATTTGTTTCCCACTTGCTACTACCATATTCTTTAATGCAAATAACACTTCAACAGGTGCAACCTTTTGTGGGCAACGCTCCCGGCATTTAAAACAACTCATACAGGTCCAAATAATATCTGAATTGACCATTTCATCGATGAGTCCTCGTTTTAAAAGAGCTATGATTTTATGTGGTTCAAGCTCTAATAGTTTATGTGCTTCGCAACCTGATGTACACTTTCCACATTGATAACAGTAATTAGAAAGCTCATCTTGAAGTCTTTGAAGACGCAAATTTATTTCATTTCTTAATTCCGATTGTGGCTCTCCCATAGATGTTAAATCAACTATTCCCATATGTCATCACATTAATATCTCTACTATTCACACTTGTTTATTTGTGCCGTTAACCCCGTTGGCACGCTGCAATGTTCTTATCAATACATCCTATTTAAAATCTGCTCTTCAAGAGAATGATTTGCATTGGATGTTACTATTACATTCTGAATACGCCTGGTTTCCAATCGGGAATTGGAGCATTTAATGAAGCAGAAATTCCAAGACCCAGAACTAAGCGTGTATCCACTGGATCAATGACGCCATCATCCCAAATACGTGCAGTACTATAATAGGGACTTCCTTCTTTTTCATATTTTTTATGAATAGGTTCGGTGATTTGTTTTTCTTCTTCAGCAGTGAGTTCTTTTCCTTTTCTCCATAATTGATCTCTTTTAACTGTTAAAAGAACGTTTGCCGCTTGCGATCCACCCATAACGGAAATACGAGCATTTGGCCACATCCATAATTGTCTAGGTTGATAAGCTCTTCCGCACATACCATAATTTCCAGCACCGAAGGATCCTCCAATAAGAACTGTGAATTTTGGTACATTAGCAGTTGCTACAGCATTGACCATTTTTGCTCCGTCCTTTGCAATACCGCCTGCTTCGTATTTACTTCCTACCATGAAACCTGTGATATTTTGTAAGAAAACCAGTGGTATCTTTCTCTGACAACACATTTCAATAAAATGAGTGCCCTTGAGAGCCGATTCTGAAAATAAAACTCCATTATTTGCCAGAATTCCTACTGGATACCCCATAATTCGAGCAAAGCCACAGACAATTGTTGTCCCATATAATGTTTTAAACTCATGGAATTTTGATCCATCAACAATACGAGCAATAATTTCTCGTACTTCAAAAGGTTTTCTTGCATCCTTCGGAATGACTCCATAAATTTCTTTTACATCATATAGTGGTTCCTCAGGTTTTTTGACATCAAGATATGTTTTGGTTGGTCTATTAAGATTCTCCACAATATTTCTAACCATATGGATTGCTTCCGGATCATCATGAGCATAATGATCTGAAACTCCACTTTTTCGACAGTGAACATCAGCACCACCAAGATCTTCCGCGCTTACTTCTTCACCAGTTGCAGCCTTGACAAGGGGTGGACCACCAAGAAAGATAGTTCCAGTTCCCTTTACAATGATGGTTTCATCACTCATAGCAGGAACATAAGCACCACCAGCAGTACAGGAACCCATAACAGATGATATCTGAGGGATATCCTTTGAGGACATCACCGCTTGATTATAAAATATTCTTCCAAAATGTTCTCTATCAGGAAATACTTCATCCTGCATAGGTAAAAAAGCTCCTCCTGAATCAACTAAATAGATACAGGGAATATTATTTTCAAGAGCGATTTCTTGAGCACGAAGATGTTTTTTCACAGTCATTGGATAATACGTACCACCGGTTACTGTTGCATCATTTGCAACAATTACCACTTCTCTTCCATGAACAATACCAATACCAGTTACAATTCCTGCACAAGGTGCTTTCTCATTATACATTCCATGTGCTGCAAGAGGATTAAATTCCATAAACGGTGTATTTGGATCTAAAAGTGCATCAATGCGTTCACGAGCAAGCATTTTATTTCTACTTTTATGTAATTTTATTTTTTCTTCTCCTCCACCTTGCTGTGCTCTTGATATTTCATCTTTTAAATTTTTCACTAATTCCTCATAATGTTTATAATTTTGTTTGAATTCTTTACTTGAAGTATCAATATTGCTTTCTAATGGATCCATGATTTATTCCTCTTTATTTTTTGAAAGATCGATGGTTGTTTGACCAATTTCAATTTGATCGTTTTCTTTAAAATGAACTTTGGTAACTTTTCCATTGTAAGGAGCGCGTATTAAATATTCCATTTTCATTGCTTCAATGACCACCAATACATCTCCTTTTTTGACGGTATCATTCTTTTTAACCTTCACCGTTACAATTTTTCCAGATATAGGGGAATCTAAATCTGCCTCACCCGCATCTTTTTTCTTTTTTATTGTTCTTCCGGTTAATTCTACGGGCTTAACCTTATACACATTTCCTTCAATAAATACAAACTTTTCTTTTTCCCCTTCAGTGACCACTGATTTGATAACGCGATCTCCAATATGCATTTTTAGATGACCAGATTTAATCTCTTCAGCAGTTACCCGATATTCAGCATTATCATAGATTACAAAATATTCATTCTTTCTTCGTTCAATTGTCACATTATAAACGTGGTCTTCGTGTTCATAATTGATAAACATGACTATCAATCCTCCCCACTAATACGCCATCTACCCATATGTTTCCACGGTGAATGAGGATCTGCTTCTTTGAATCTAACAGTTTCTTCTTTCTTAGAATGTAAAGAATCATAAATTGCAAGGGAAATAAGAGCTTCAACTGGAAGCGTATCTTTTGAAACAGTCCAATCCTTAAAATAATTATCAATAAAATGAGTAGTGGTATTTCCCTTTATGAACTCAGGATGTTGAAGAACTTTTTTTAAGAAATAAATATTAGATGTTACCCCAAGAACAACATATTGTGAAAGTGCCCAAATCATTTTTTCTGTACAATCTTTTCTGTTTTCTGCATAGGTGATAAGTTTAGCAAGCATCGGATCATAATAAGGTGTTACTGCATTTTGTGCATAAATACCTGAGTCAACCCGAATATTTGGTCCCGTTGGTTCTTCTAACTTTCTGATTTTTCCCACGCTAGGAAGAAAACTATGTTTGGGATCCTCAGCATATATCCGACATTCCATAGCATGACCTCGCTGAATGATATCGTTTTGTGATAGAGTTAATGGTTCACCACTAGCAATCCGTAACTGCCATTTAGCCAAATCAATGCCTGTAGTTAACTCAGTGATAGGATGTTCAACTTGTAATCTGGTGTTCATCTCCATAAAGTAATAATTTAAATCTTCATCTATCATAAATTCAACTGTTCCAGCATTACTGTAATTCACTGCTTTTGCAGCAGTTACTGCAGCCTTTCCCATTTTCTCCCTCAACGATTTATTCATAACTGGTGAGGGTGCTTCTTCTATTATTTTTTGATGACGTCTTTGAATGGAACATTCCCTTTCAAAAAGATGAATAGTGTGACCGTGCTCATCTGCCAAGATCTGAAATTCAATATGTCTTGGCTTTTCAAGATATTTTTCTAAAAAAACAGTGTCGTTTCCAAAGGATGACTTCGACTCTCGCTTTGCACTTTCAATAGAATCAGCAAGCATAGCTTCAGAGCGGACGATCCTCATTCCTTTCCCTCCTCCACCTGCAGCTGCTTTTACAAGTAATGGAAAGCCAATTTTCATCCCCTCTTTTACTAATGATTCTGTATCTTGTTTTGAGCCATGATATCCGGGTATCACCGGAACCTTTGCTTTTTCCATGGTTTTTTTAGCAGCAATTTTGTCCCCCATTAAACTAATGACTTCAGGAGATGGTCCAATAAATTTTATTCCAGATTTATTACAGGTTTCAGCAAAATCAGGGTTTTCTGCAAGAAAACCATATCCTGGATGAATTGCTTCAGCATTATGTTCTTTTGCAATGTTAATTATTTTTGGAATATTTAGATAACTTTCAATAGGAGTCGGATCTCCTAGATTAACTGATTCGTCCGCAATAAGAACATGAGGTGATTTGGTATCGACTTCAGAATATATTGCAATTGTTTTAATTCCCATTTCTTGACAGGCTTTTATTATTCGAACTGCAATTTCACCTCGATTTGCAATTAATATTTTTTTAAACATTTCTATTCGCTCCATTTTGATTTTCGCTTTTCAAGAAATGCGTTTATTCCTTCTTGTCCTTCTTTTGAAATTCGTAATTCTGCAATTTTTTCAACGGTAAATTTTTTATATGTTTCAATAGGTTCTTTTTCATAAGTATTGATTAGATTTTTGATTTCTTTTACAGAGTTCGGCCCGGATGATTCAAGGATGGAAATATATTTTTGTAATTTTTCATCAATTTTATCTTCTGGATATACAAAGTCGATCAAACCAATTCTTTCAGCATATTCTGCATTAAATCGTTCCCCCGTGATAAATAATCTTCTCACATGCGAAAGACCATTTATCCTTTTAATAATATAAGATGAGATTACAGATGGAATAATACCTAATTTTGTTTCACTAAATGCAAATTTGCATTCTGGTACTGCTAATGCAATATCACATACCGCAAATAAACCAATACCTCCTCCAAATGCATGTCCATTTATTTTTGCAATTACAGGTTTTGGACATTGATATATTGACTCATAAAGATTTAACAATAAGCGGCTGTCCTCAATATTTTCCTCTTTTGAGTAATTAACCATACTTTTCATCCAGTTTAAATCGGCACCTGCACAAAATGATTTGCCATTGCCTGTGAGAATAACAATTCTAATAGTCTTATTTTTACTCACCTCACTGATACAATCAGTCAGCTCTTTCATTAATGCCTCATTCATTGCATTATGAACTTCAGGTCGATTTAGCGTAATTGTTGCTATATTATTTTTTTCAGCATATTTAATTGTTTCATAGGTCATATGGTTTTCCTCAAGGCATTATTTATTTTTAATTCATTAATTGCCCAATCATGAAAGATAACTTACATAAATTTTTCTCATTTATAGTTCTTGAATTGTCGAAAAAACTACTTTCCCTTAAATGATGGTTTTCTTTTTTCAACAAATGCACATACACCTTCATTAAAATCGTTAGTTCCTGCAGTATATGCCGCTGTAATACTTTCCAGTTCTAAATGATTTATAAAATCATTATCTAAACTTTTATTTATAAGCATCTTTGCTTTTCCAACTGCAATAGATGGAAAGGAGCGGAAAATATCCAAATATTTTTCAACTTCTTTATCCAAATCTGCTTCTTTAACAACCATATTAATAATATCATTTTCTTTTGCTTCTTTTGCTGAAAAAACCTTTGAGGTGAGAATATATTCACATGCCTTTTGATATCCTATTAATTTTGTTAATAACTGTGTACCACATCCTGGTGCAAGACCAATACCAATAAAAGCTGTTCCAAACCGTGCTTTTTCTACTGCAATAATAATATCACAAGCGATTGCTAATGAAAAACCTGCACCAAATGCAGCACCGTTTACCGCACCAATTACTGGTTTTTCCATCATTCTCATTTCAATAACACATTCATGAATGACCTTTGTCAAGTCTCTTAAAAAAGATGACTTGTTTGGCGCAGCATGCATCTCTTTGACATCCCCACCACCACAGAATCCTTTCCCGGTTCCTTTTATTACAACTGCTTTTATGTTTTGATCCTGTGCGCAAGTATGTAAAACATCCGATAATTCTTTTCCAAGTTTCATATCAAAAGCATTTAACCTTTCAGGCCTACATAATATAATATACGCACATTGATTTTTTTTCGTAAGAGATAATGTTTGGTAATTCATTTATATTCCTTTACGTGGAAACATTATTTTTATTTAAACATTAGCATCAAAATTATTTATTAATACCAATTTTTAAGTTAAAACCTGTTTTTTTTCAATATTTGATATCTATTGTTATGACACAAATAAAGGTAAGATATAATAATGAAGGATATATTCCCTATAAAGACTGGAGGCTTCTTTTAATGCCGAAAAAAACATCATCTTCGCAAAAAGAGAAATTGAAACTTGCTTTTTATTGGGCTGCAAGTTGTGGCGGCTGTGAAATCGCAGTTCTTGATATTGATGAAAAAATATTAGATGTTGCTGAAATCGCTGAAATTTTATTTTGGCCAGTTGCAATTGATACCAAATATAAAGAAATTGAAGAAATGGAAGATAATTATATTGATGTATGTTTCTTTAACGGATCAGTTAGAACAGAGGAACAGGAAAAACTTGCTTTTCTTCTACGGAAAAAATCTAAAATTTTGGTTTCATTTGGAGCGTGTTCAGTTCATGGAGGAATACCTGGTCTTGCGAATGTAGCAAATAAAAAACAGGTATTCGATGTTGCATATCTAAATAACCCATCAACCGAAAACCCAGAAAAGACAATTCCAAAAACCAGAGTGAAGGTAAAAGAAGGAGAGTTAACACTTCCAGATTTTTTTGATACAGTAAAAAGCCTTGATCAAACCGTTGCTGTGGATTATTATCTTCATGGTTGCCCACCAACACCAGATCAAATTATGAATGCTGTCAATGCAATAGTTGAAAATAAATTACCTCCAAAGGGATCAGTGATTGGACCATTGAAATCAGTGTGTGATGAATGTCGATTTGAAAAAACTGAAAAGAAAATTAAGAAGATTAAACGTATCTATGAATTGGACAAGTTTGAAGAAAAATGCCTACTAGAACAAGGAGTTATTTGTATGGGACCTGCTACAAGAGGCGGATGCAATGCTCGTTGTCTGGATGCAAATATGCCCTGTACTGGTTGTGGAGGGCCAACACCTAATAGTTTAGATCAAGGAGGAAAAATGATTTCAAGTCTTGCAGCAATCCTTGGCGTTGAAGGAGAAGAAGGAATGTCTGATGAGCAGGTAGACAAGCTTATCGCTGACATTGTTGATCCTCTAGGAACGTTCTATAAATATACACTTCCAACATCAATTATTAACAGGAAGGTGATAAAGGAATGAAAACGATCACAATTGATCCTATTACCCGGCTTGAAGGTCACGGAAAAATTAATATTTTTTTAGACGACAAAGGAAATGTTGCCAATGCTTACTTGCAGATTCCTGAGTTGCGGGGATTTGAACGTTTTGCAGAGGGAAGAAGAGCTGAAGATATGCCACAGATAACCAGTCGAATATGTGGGGTATGTCCTGTTGCACATCATTTCGCAAGTACAAAAGCGTTGGACAGAGCATTTGATGTAAAGCCAACAGATACAGCAAAAAAATTACGAGAATTGATGTACTGTGGTTATTTTATTTATGATCATATTCTCCATTTTTATTATCTTGGCGGACCTGATTTTGTGGTTGGACCTGATGCTCCACCAGATAAAAGAAATATTCTAGGTGTTATCGAAAAAGCAGGTGTTGAAATAGGAAAAGAGGTTATTAAACACAGAGCGTATGGTCAAAGAATCACAGGGATTCTTGGTGGAAAAGCAACCCATCCTGTGTGTGGATTACCCGGAGGAGTTTCAAAGGGATTAAATGATGATGAAGTAAAAAATATTAAAGATATGGTATCTTCATGTATTGATTTTGCGAAATTTAGTTTAAAATTATTTGATGACATTGTTCTTCAGAATAAAGATTATGTAGATTTAATCACAAGTGATCCTTATCAACTTAATACCTATAATATGGGATTAGTTGACAAAAACAACAAGGTTAATTTTTATGATGGCCTGATTAGGGTCACAGATCAAAAGGCAAAAGAATTTCTAAAATTCGATGTAAAAGATTATACCAACCATGTCAAAGAACATGTGGAAGCGTGGAGTTACATGAAATTTCCATATCTAAAATCAATTGGATGGCATGGGCTGGAAGATGGCGAAAAAAGTGGTATTTATCGGGTGGGACCATTAGGAAGATTGAATGCCTCTGACGGAATGGCAACCTCCCTTGCAGATAAAGAATATAAGAAAATGTTTAAAACCCTTGGTGGAAAACCGGTCAATTCAACCTTAGCGTTTCATTGGGCTAGGTTAATTGAGCTATTATATGCAACAGAGAGAGCAAAAGAATTGATCGATGATTCGAAAATAACTTCTGATGATATTAGAAATCCAGTAGGAAAACCAGGTGAAGGAATAGGAGTAACTGAAGCTGCTCGAGGTACACTTATTCATCATTATAAATTAGATAAAAAAGGCTTGATTGAAAAAGCTAACCTTATAGTTGCAACCACAAATAATGCTGGTGCAATCACTATGAGCGTTCGTGATGCTGCAAAAGGCATTATAAAAAATGGTAAAGTCAATAATGGCATTTTAAACAAGGTTGAGATGGCATTTCGTGCTTATGATCCTTGTTTTGCCTGTGCCACTCATACGCTTCCTGGTGGAATGCCAATGCAAATTGATATTTATAATCATAAAAATGAATTATACAAAACCTTCAAACAATAAATTGGGAACCTATTCATGAAAACAATTATCCTTGGTATTGGAAATCCTATTCTCGGTGATGATGGTATCGGAGTTCATATTGCAAGGAAGTTAAAGGAGATGCATAATTCGTCAGAAAATATAACAATTGATGAAGCTCAAACAGGGGGAATGAATCTATTAGATCTTATTAGAGGTTATGATAAGGCTATTTTGATTGATGCAGTATGTATGCATGGAGCGACTCATGGAGTTATTAAACGCTTATCCTTAAATGATATTCCAACGATTCATTCATGTAATCCGCATGATGTGAGTTTATTAGAAGCACTAGAAGTTGCGAAAAAAATAGATGATAGGTCTCTTCCGAAGGACATCGTAATCATTGGGATTAATTTAGAGACAATGCCTTTGGAATTTAGCGATGAATTAAGTCCTCAAATTGCTTCAGTTATCCCTCAAGCAATACATATGGTCTTATCAGAATTAAATATTGAAACAGAAAAAGATGTTAAATCTAGTACATAAAGGAAGTTAATGGTGGAATCTTATGAGCGAGTTTGAACCAAATATTATAGGTTTTTTGTGCAACTGGTGTTCATATGCTGGTGCTGACTTAGCAGGCACAAGTCGTATGAAATATCCTGTAAATGTGAAAACGATTCGAGTAATGTGTTCAGGTAGGGTAGATCCAGTGTATATACTTGAAGCATTAAAAAAAGGTGCTGATGGCGTGCTAGTTGCTGGCTGTCACCCAGGTGATTGTCATTATCAATCCGGCAATTATAAGGCAAATAGACGAATGAAACTATTAAAGAAGATGTTAAACGAATTAGGACTTGAGCCAGAAAGAGTGCGTTTTGAATATGTATCTGCATCTGAAGGAAAAAAATTTTCAGATCTGATTAATGAAATGACTGAGGAAATCAGAAAGCTAGGTCCCAATCCTTTGCAATCATTACGGTAAATCAAAATATCTTTAATCAAAATCGGATCCTAGATCATATCCACAGTTCGGACATTCTCTTGATCCATCAAATAATCGATGACAATTAGGACATACTTCTCCATTGTCAAAATTTTGTTCTTCAGCTTCCATTGAACTTCCGCAGTTTGAACATACATAACATGGTGGGACAATGTCAGATACTTTTTTCATATCCGATCCGCAGTTTGGACAAGTCCATTCTTTAGCCATTGACAGTATTATGTAAAAGAACTCATATTTAAATGTAATGAAATATTTTTACAAAAATCTGGAAAATTAAGAGTAAAATATCAATAATTATTATAATATGGTTTGATGAAAAACAGTATAGTAATTGTTATTAAGGATAAATTTATTTTCATTTTTGACCAAGATAACAAGCATTGGTTTTATATATTTAATAATTAATATGTTATAAATAGTCAACAGTCAAAAAAGATCATTTATATGTGTGGGTGGTAAATAGGTAGAGGAAATATTCAATTTCCAGATGCTGATTCATATATAAAAAATAGTAAAAATGAAAGAATGAGAAAATAGGCATTATAGGATACAATGGAAAAAAATAAAATTATGATTATTGATAATAATCCCGACCAATTATATACATTGAAAGCAATTTTTGAAGAGACACAGGATATCGAAGTTATTCCAGTTTCTAGTGTTGAAGAATCAATAAGTCTCATTGAAAAAGGTTTGTATCCTAATCTAATCATATCAGAAACCATTATGCCAGGTGCTGATGGATTTGGACTCTATCATTTTTTAAAAAACAGGGAACTACTCCATAATATACCCATTGTCTATTTAACCGCTTGGGATATTAAATGGGAAGATTATAAGGAAATTTCTAATAATACTCTAATTTTTGAAAAACCGGTTAACTCTGAAGATTTATTTAAAGTAATTAATCGAACAATTATGAGAAGAGAATAATACCATTGACTACATCAACTTTGTTTTAATGATGGGCATGATTTTTTTTCGCATTAGCAAGAAAAGCGATCCGATTAATGAGACGATGATAGTATAAAAACCAGTTGACGCACCCCATGAGCACTCCAGGTTTTTCTGAATATCTTGTCCAGGTATGGTCAGTGATACCTCACCAGATCCAGAGAAATTACCAATCCCGACTTTCGTAACTTCAGTCATAGCAACATAAAATAAGATCATGCTAAGAATCAGAAAAACAATGGTTAGAATCATTGTTAATGATGAAATGCGTGGATACTTATCTGCTAATAATCCACTAAGTAACATACCTACAGCTGCGATTATGATTATATACATTATAATATGTAGTACAGTGGTAAATTCCTCTGGTACCTCACTTATCTCGCCACCGATTATTGAGTTATAGGTAGTAATAGTAATGATGTTTGCAGGATAGAGTAGTGTCTTTGATTCAGTTTTTATATCATTTGCATCTCCAGATAAAAGCCACCATGGTTGCAGTATGCTAAATAAAATAATGAATAAAATAAGAAGGTGTAATCCAACATATTTCTTATTTTTCCATAAACATATGAAAAATCCTATGATGCCAAGAAGGAGGATGAGTAATGGTCCAATGGTATGAATCGTTGATGGTTGATTAGTGATAACCTCAAGAGATTTCTCTCCTTTAACATTAATATCTTGTGAGGCAATTTTATTATCATTATTACTAACATCCAAAGTATATAAACCAGGAGGTATCGTTGCACTTATTTTTGCATCTGATATCTCTTTATTATTAATTCCCTTGCCATCCCTCAAAATTGAATATTTCCCATCTGATAGTGGAAATCCATCTGCATCAAAAAGGTCGATTTGCACCTTAAATTCTGCGGGAAACTCATATTTCTTTATTGTATCTTTATTCAGTTGGATTGATTCATCAAGCTCAAATGATTTATAACTCATTTTCAACTGATAATCTGATGCATAAAGAGAAGAAAATAAAAATGTTCCTGGCTCAATCAACATGGGTTGAATATTTTGTTGATTTATCATCTTTGTACTGGTTACTAATACATTTGGATCTATTGCAGGTGGAAGACCTAAAGTATCGGTTACTTCTACAGTTAAATCATGAAGAGTCACCGATATCTGTTGTTGATTTGGTCGCCATCTGTTCAAAAAACCTAGATTTAAAGATTCATTGCTGATTTCAAATCCATCATAAATACCTTCAATTTCATATTGTTTATTGGTATACAGAGGAATCGATAGGCTTAGATATCCTTGATCATTGGTATAACCATCCGCAATGATCATATCATTGTATTTAATCATACAATAGACTTGCTCTATTGCATCTTGATTTTCATCTTCAACTGTAAGTTCAACGGTTGATTGAGTTTTACAATAAATATGTATTTTAGTATCTTCATTGACTTCAACAACTGAAAATCCAATGTACTTTCTCTCATTTCCTATTATTGGATTTTCTTTGTACACTTTTACAAGATATGTTCCCTCAGTTACATCCCGAAATCGCACTTTCTTTAAGAGGGAACTGTTTCTGAGATCAAACATGCCTCGTACAGCTTGAATTTTCTCAGAAAATGATTTTCCTTCAAAATCAACATTAACATCCCCAAGCTGTAATCGTTGTGCTGCTCCAGAAGAGAGCAGTGCATTTTGCCGATATAGTTCTGCAGTAAGATAGGATATATTTCTGCCCGTTCCTGCAGATAATAATGAACCTAATGGTGCAGAAGGTGCAAATTGTACATATGCAGTAAGAGAATATCGTTGCTCTTCTTCAGGTTTTTCTGAGGTCTCATTACCAATAGTTATCGGTCGATCTTTAATCAAGGTTTGAAAAATTCCTGATTCAGAATCAACCATCTCAAAACCTCCTTCTTGCACTGCGATGTATTCAACATTAAATGAAACATGTAAGTCTTTAGGTAATGTTGTATCATGTTTATCATCTTCATAGGCATTTCGCATTGCATAAACATCACCGCTATCTGCCTCAAGTCCCGGTAATTTTACATGCTGATGAACACTAGATTTTATTTGAATACCATCATCTGGACCATCCAGAATACCAGTATTTCTATCAAAAATGAGGCCATGTGCGATTCCCGTGGCAGGATCATCGATGCAAAACCATGCTTTACTTCCTAAATCCTCATCATCATCTGAGGATAATAACCATTCGGCAGGATCAGCATCTGGATCAGTGGGAATCTCATACATTCGAATGGTTTCATCTTCTCCATACAGATGAACATAGGGTAATATTTCACCAATATTCATATCTTCAATGGTACCACTTCTAGCTTTAATGGTAGTAAGAGAACAATATGTTCCATCTCGTTGCTGACTTCCCCTAATTTCAACTGTATCTAACACATCATGATTGACGTTTACATGAAGACTTTTTGTATCAGTTGGGCAATAATAATAGGTGTAAATATTATTTGTTTTAATAGCTCCTTTGGGTGAAATCCCCTGGATTTGCATACGAACCATCAAATTACCATCGATAAGTATCGTCTTTTCAATATCCTCAGCCCATTGAGAGCCGGTATAAGTTCCAGATGGATCAGTACTATAACTCATGTAAAAAGATGCTAACTGTTCAGCATTTTTAGTTTTAAATTCAGTTGATTCTGGTAATAGTTTTATAATAACATTTGACATACCATTTCCCAGTAATTCACCCTTTTGACATATACCATAAGTAATGTATTCGTCTTCTTTAATTTGATAATAATCAAAATCAATTAATTGGCCAGATATAGGTTCATAAAAATAATGAGTATCTTTAACGGATATATGATCTGGATATGATGGTTTATCAGTTTGTATATCCGAATAATAGACATAATAGGTTTCTTCACTTGTAGCCTCAAGAGGTATAAGAAAAACACAACTACATGCATCTATGGTATCTGACCCACTAAAAGATAAATCATAAATCTGAGATTCTATTTCAACCAAATCCGATCCATCATCATAACCAATACGCACGCTGTTTACCGTTTCATTTTTAGCCCAGCAATTATGATCAAATTCTAATCGGATATCAATTGGTTGATATTTTGCTTGTGGTGTGCTAGTGTCTATGGGTATTGAAATCTCTTGGCTATATTTTAGTTCTTCAATTGAACTATCTTTTATAATCGGTTGGTCTGCGATAACAAAATGAGTGGTGATTGTAAGAAAAAAAAATATTATAACGAGAAAGAAAAATGTTTTTCGTGAGGCTACCATACCATTATATAATTATTTGTCAATTTATATAATTTACTAAATTACATTATATTCGTACAAATTATTTAGAAGTACAATTTATTATAAAAATATAAACACAATTGGTATGGAAAGCAATATTATCCCAATAATAACAACCAGTAATGAGGGTAGATTTAATCGGAATTTTTTAGGAAGGACTCTTTGACTTAAATAAAGTGCACTTATTCCATAGATAATAACTCCAAACACACCAATAAACATAAGGGTAATACTAAGCATCAACAATACTGATAAACCTTTGTACATCAAAATTGAAAGTGGAATGCCCGTAGTTAAAATGAACATGATAACATATATCATAAATCGGCGATATTCTAATTCTTTTACTTTTTTATTAAGCGATTTTGAGGTTTCGTATAACATTCGAGTTGCTGCTTCTAGACCAGCATAGATAGTACCAAACAAAGCAAAAAAGACACTTATTTGAAATAAGGGTTTTAATCCAGAGGCAATACTTGAAAATATTCTACCTTGTTCCTTAATTAAATTAAGATCCGATGGAAGAATTGCAGTCCCATCTGCTTGTAATCCAAGGAAATGCGTTCCTGCTATCATATAAGCAGAGGATACAATTGAAACGATAATAAAAGCTAAGATTAAATCAATTTTCAACGGCTTTAACAAGGTTCGTATTTTTTTCACTTCACCATCTGTTTCTGGTAAATAAGTAATTTTTCCATGGGTCTTAAAGGATTGAAATAAAGAATTTGCAAAATGATTTGAATCCTTAGATCCTTTAAAAATTCCCCATTTTTTTTCTTTAATCCAACCAAGATATCCAACTAAGGTGATTAAGGTAAAGGTAAGAGTACCAAGATATCCAAGCATCAATAATGGAATCGGAGTAGGATTAAAATCTGCAATCTGATTAATCCATGAAGGGTATGTCTCAGGAACATTTTGTCCAATAGTAAAAAAATTTGGGAGAATCTCAAAGAAATTAGGCTGTAAAAATAAAACTGAAACAACCGCACCAATCGCCAATACGGCAACAAAGAGAGCTTGGGTATATTCTAATAATCGATAGCGACCTATGATTACTAATATTGCAGCACCTATCGAAAAAGATATACCCCATATTAAATAATGGCCAAAACCAAACATCCATTGTAATGATTGACCAAGTGTGGTAATAATTGATGCAGCAAAAATTGGTATAAATATCACCATGATTGCTATCAACAACCAATTAAACCATCCTTTTTTCGATTTTAATGCAAATAAATCAATAACTTCAATACCGGAAATCATCATAAATCTACAACTAATATATGCAATAAGATAAGATCCAATATTTATGGTAATTAACCAGAGTAGTGAATATCCTGCCAAAGCACCTAATTGTGGACCTAGTATCAATTGGCCCTGGCCAAGGGTTAATGATGCTACAATTGCTCCCGGACCAAAGAATTTTAGATATCTGATATATTTTCCAATTGAGGGTCTATCTGAAAATACACGTGGAGGTTCTGCATATGTAATTTTATCGTCTGAATCTGGCATCGTTCACCATTCTTTTTATCTGTTTTTTGTGTAATCACACTAACTTTTTAAATCAGGTAAATACAATTTCTTCCCTGGTTACTAATTCTAAATCTGGATTTTTAATTTCCTTTTTTTCCCTTGCTTTTTTATCATATAATTCAAGGCCACCTGCCTCATCAATCACTTTTTTTCCAAAAGATATTTGTTTTTGAATGCTAATATTTACTCGTTCCATCGAACCTGGAGCGAGTTTATTTAAAAATCTAATGCCACTTGCAAGGCCATATGGTAATGATTCCATAACCATAATACTTCCAGGGATAGCATGGAACCAAGTTCCAAGAGAATCTTCACCAAATTTAGTTATAGGTATTCCTGCTGCAGCTTGTCGTTCTGCTTTAGGTCCAACATGGGCAACGGTCCATTTACCATCAATAAATGCTTCTCCTTCTCCTTCAATCATAAAATATCCCATTGAATCATACCATTTTTTTACTAATGGATCAACATCAACAACAGCATCATACCATGCTTTGATCATGTTCATAGCAAACATTTTGTAACGAGCCTTAATTCCTGCGGCTCGACATAATGCAATAAAAACTGAAATGAGATGAATACAGGTACCTGTACCTCTTCTGATGGTTTCTCCAACAGAGGTAAAAGGCATAATTTCTAATGACATATTTTCTTTTACAAAATGAAATGCATTCTCAGTAAATTCACGATCCGTTAAATTATAAGCACCTAATTGATGAGCAAGTGCGATTACTTCTTTTTCATGATGATTGCAATACAAGGTAGGTCGCAAATACTTTTCTTCTGATTTACTGACCTTCATCGATGCATTATATACTGGTAGATTATAGGTTCGTTGTGGGCGAATATATCGTTCCCCTCCATTAGGTATTATTCGTAATTTCTTTAAATCATTTAGATTAAAAAGGAGAGTTTTTCCAAGGCCAATACTTCCACCTGCAAGCATCAGGAATTGGGTTTTTTGAGGAATATAACCTCTATCTTTTATTTCGCGGAGAGAGTACATATATAAATCACTTTCCCAGATCTGACGAAAGCATCTTTCTTACTTCTTCCGCACAGCCTCTTACTTCTGCACCTTTCACTCTTTTTACTTCTGGTTCAAGGACTGGACCAGGCCGATCGCACACCGGGCATCGTTTCAACAAGCGAACTTTATCACCCGTAATAATAAAACCCGGATAACTTTGGGCCGCACCATCTAAAAATGCAAAGGTTCCCCATTCACCATAATCTGCGGGCTTAAATTCTTCATCAAGAACCAAGGGTTTATAATAAGAATAAGGCACATGCAAATAATGTCCTTCAGGACAATGAGTCATCCAACCATTTCCCTCGACCATACCATAAATATCCAAACAGAATTTTTCAGGTATCCCTAATACATCTTTTACTTCCTTTCTAAATTGAGATACTGGCATTCTTTTATGTTCATGAACTTTCCAACCTCCACCTGTTGCAACGCCTCCACGTTCACCAAAATCAAATCGGCGACCTTGATGTTTTAATTTCTCCATCACTGCATATAATATATATGGTGCACCACAGAGAGTAATGGTATCTTTTGCTTTATCTCTTTCTTCTAGCCAGGTAATAATATTATCAACCATGCTTTTAGATGTTTTTGCAGCCATATACCGTACGAATTTACTTTTAATTCCCCTTTTTCCCCCCATAGTCATTTCAATTAATTCTGTAGATACTTTTCTGTCGATAGCGACACGTACATCTTTAACTGCATCAAAGTAAATTTCTAGTGCTTTTCCTGCAAAAATAAAATTTAATTTAGGATTCGGCATGAGTAAATACCCATGAGATTCATACTTCCATAAAGGGTAAATCATAGAAACTAAGGATTTTGCAAGGGCATATTCTGCATTCATAAATGTTTGTCTATTTCGAGGAACAAATGTATGCCTGCCACTTGTTCCACTACTATATGTTATTAAAATATCTGATTTATTAAAAGCTTCAATAACATCATCATAATTGGGATTTTTATTTTTAATTACTATCTGAGGGAGTTTTCCTGTATATACGTTTGCTGCCCAAGTGGCAAAATCTCTTCCTTCAGGGTAATCTTTAAAAAATTTATCTGGAATTAAGGGAATTTTTACAAGATCTTCATTGGTCTTAATGTCATCAGGCGAAATATTATGTTCTTTACAAAAATTGTGATAAAAAGAATTATTGTTATAATGATGAATAAATGCTGCTTTTATTGTATTAAACTGCATCGTTGCTGCTTTTTCTAGAGGTATTCGGTAAATATCCTTTGGTTCATATAAGGATTTATATAATTCAGGTTGATTGGTTTGTTTCGGTGCATAATTAGCTATTCTATCATCAAGTTGCTTCATGTACGTATCAAATTCGATCATTGAGCTATGTCTCCTTGAAATTTTCAATATGATACATTTATATATTTATATATGTCGGCCTAATTATCGATTATTAACGAATTTTTTTTAGAGCCATCCATGACATGCAATCCTTTTTTAATTAATTAAAATTACCATATATTTTAAAAAAAGTATCAAAAAATAAAATAAAAAATAGACTATTTTGGTAATTGATACCTTTATTGAATCAATATCTTTTTTATAGAATCCTTGTTTTCAGTTAAGGATAGAACCGATGGAAGAAGAGGTCCGGTTGCAGAAATATTTAGCCGATTGTGGTATAGCCTCAAGGAGAAGATGTGAAAAATATATTCTGCAAGGAAAAGTAAGAGTCAATGAGAGCATAATAAAGGAATTAGGAGCAAAAATAAAACCATGCATTGATACGGTTTTATTTGAAGGAAAAGAAGTTAGACCAAAGAAAAAAATTTGGATCATGCTTAATAAACCACCAAAGGTGATATGCTCATCCAATGATCCCCGTAAAAAATCCTCATTTCTCCATCTTTTACCAAATGATTTAGGAAGAGTTTTCGCAGTAGGTCGACTTGATTATATGAGCGAGGGACTTTTATTGATTACCAATGATGGTAAATTGGCCAATAATATCATTCATCCTCGATATGAAATACAAAAAAAATATGAAGTAAAGACCTGTGAAAATATTTCTTTTCAACAACAAAATCAGATGATAAATGGCATTTGGGATAAAAATGAATTGCTGAAGATTATTGCGATAAAGAAAAAAGAAAATGTATCATCAGGCTCTTGCTATGAGATAACACTTGGTGAGGGAAAAAATCGTCATATCAGAAGGATGCTTGCTTCTCTTAATATCCATATAGTTTATTTAAAAAGAACGCAAATTGGACCATTGCGCCTTGGTTCTTTAAAGTTAGGCTGTTGGCGTTATTTAAAAAAACAAGAAATAGAAAAATTAGCAAATGCCGTAAAAAAAGATATACATTTGCCCTAAATTATATGAAAATCAACTATATTGGATTATGTTTTTACCTGTAAAAATAGTTGAGATTATAATAAAAATATAAAAAGTAAGGGTTATGCTTAAATACGGGTTCTTTTATTATTGCCATACTTTCCATTATAACTATAATGATATCGTATTATACCCATAAACAGGGTTAATGGATAAAAAATAATCTACATCGGGGTATGTAACGTGGACGATAGCCCAGAAAAGAAAGAAGAAAAAACATCAGAACAAGAAGAAACAAAACAAACTCCTTCAAAACAGGAAAAAAAGGACAAACCTGAATCACCAAAGCAACCTGAAAAAGAAAAGAAGGAAGCTAAAGAAAAAAAAGAGGAAGTGTCAGATGATTTTCGATATATTGTTCGATTGTCAAATACTGATGTTAATGGAGAAAAAACTCTTATTAATGGGCTTACTAGTATCAAAGGGATTGGAAGACAATTAAGTTCATTTGTTATCGATGAATCAGGTTTAGATAGATCACTTAAGGTAGGAAATCTAACCGATGATCAAATAGCATTGTTACAAGAAGCAATTGATTCAATTCAGGAAAAAGCCCCATTATGGATGCTCAATCATAGAAAAGATTACGAATCTGGAGAAAATCTTCATCTTATTGGTCCAGAAATTGAACTGAACCTTCGAGATGAAATTAATGTAAAAAGAAAAATACGTAGCTATCGAGGTATCCGCCATGAGCAAGGATTACCTGTAAGAGGACAGCGAACCAGAGCAAATAATAGAAAAGGTTTAACACTTGGTGTTTCCAAGAAACGAAATTAATAATGATATGTAGGGATTAATATGGGTCAACCAAAGTTTTCCAAGAAAAAATATAATACTCCAAATCACCCATGGAAAGAACAGCGCATAAAAGCTGAAAACGCTTTAATCGCTAAATACGGATTAAAAAACAAAAGAGAGATTTGGAAATCTGAAACTGCACTAAGAAAATATCGAGGACAAGCACGAGAACTGCTTGCAAAAGTTGGTACGGACGAGCCTCAAGTGAAAAAGGAAATTAATCAATTACTTATGCATTTAACTAGGTACAATATTCTTCCATTAAATTCAACACTTGATGATGTGCTCGCACTGGACTCTGAAGTAATTCTTGGAAGACGGCTGCAAACCTTAACCTATTTAAAAGGTCTGGCAAGCACCCCAAAACAAGCTCGTCAACTTATCAGCCATGGTCATATTGCTATTGATGGACGACGAGTTAATGTTCCGGGTTATAAAGTATCAAAGGAAGAAGAAAGTAAAATAGAATATAGTACTGATTCAGCTTTAAATGATCATGCTCATCCCGCACGACCTTCAGGTGATTTTGTTTCAAAGATTACCGAAAAACAAGATAAAACGTTACCTCCTCAGCCAACTCCTGCAAAGAAACCCGAGCAGAAAAAACCTGGCAAACCAAGTGAACCAGCAAAAGGGAAAAGCAATGAACCTGCGAAAAAAGAACCTGTTAAAGAAGAGAAAACAAAGGAACCTGTAAAACCTGCTCCTTCTGAAAAAGAAGAGAAACCAAAAGAACAAAGAAAAGATGTTAAGCAGGAAAAAGATGAGCAAAAACAAGAAAAGAAAGAAGAAAAAGGAAGTGAACAATAATGGCTCGGGAAGGAATTGCACATATTTTTGCATCATTTAATAATATCATTATCACTATTACTGATCTTACTGGAGCAGAAACCATTACCCGTTGTTCAGGTGGAATGGTGGCAAAATCTGCAAAAGACGAAGGAAGTCCCTACACTGCAATGAAAGTTGCACAAATTGTTGCTGAAAATGCCAGAGATAAAGGTATTGATAGGGTAAATGTAAAAATCCGGGGGAAAGGAGGAAATAAATCAACAACTCCTGGTCGTGGTGCACAAGCTGCTATTCGAGCACTTGTTCGAGCCGGGTTGAAAATTGGAAAAATTGAAGATGTAACACCTATTCCTCATGATGGATGTCGAAAAAAGGGTGGCCGAAGAGGAAAGCGTGTATAGGTGAATTTCATGAAAATTCAGGTTGATACAATACAACCAAAAGAAGCTGTGTTATCAATTCATGATTCAGAAATATATTTGATTAATAGTATACGGCGAATTATGCTTTCTGAACTACCAAAACTTGCCATTGAAAATATTGTTATTTATGATAATACCAGTGCTTTATTTGATGAAATTATTGGTCATCGAATCGGACTTATACCCATTCCAACTGATATTTCCCTTTTCAATTTTAGAGAAGACTGTACTTGTAATGGAGCTGGATGTCCTAGTTGCACGGTTCGTTATACATTAAGCAAAGAGGGAGAAGGGAAAGTAACATCAGGAGATTTACAACCAAGTGAAGAAAGTTGGAAAATAAAAGAGGATAAAATCCCCATTGTAGATTTATACAATGATCAACGTCTTATACTTGAAGTTGAAGCAGTCCTTGGTCAAGGAAAAAATCATGCAAAATGGATTTCAGTGATTTCACCAGGTTATCGATTTATTCCTACTATCACCTTTGATGAAAAAAAGAAAAAAGAAGTGGAAGAATTCGTATCGGATTTACCCGAAGGACTTGTAAGCATTAAGAAAAACACATTAGAGCTTTCCGATATTAAGAAACTACCCATTTTAGAATCATATATCAATAAAGAAAAAATTGATTTTATTCATGTTGACCTAGATGATAAGCACATTCAATTTCATTTTGAAACCGATGGTTCGTTAGATGCACCTATGGCATTAAATAAATCTCTTCAAATCTTTGAAGATAAAATTGATGAATTTGAAGGACTTATCAAAACCATAAAAAAATAATCTTTTTATTTTTTTTGATGTCTTATGAATACTGAGCTTATTCAACTCATAAAAGAACGCCGAAGCATTCGATCGTTTCGTAAAGAGCCTCTTAAAAAAACTGATATTGATACAATTATCCAAGCTGGTAAATATGCTCCATCAGCAAAGGATGTGCAACCATGGCGTTTTATTGTTATTACCAATACATCAAAAATAAACTATTTATCAGGTATAGTAAAAAGTGAAATCTCAACAATTTTAAAAAGACGTTTTATCTATCAGATATTTGCAAAAGACTTACGAAACCAAAAAGCCCTACAGACGTTATATGTGTTGAGCAAGTCAGTAAAAGATGTTATTTTTTATGATGCACCAGCTTTAATCTTCATTGTTTCAAAAAAAGGATTATTCAATGATGAATCATGTTCTTGTTGCGCGGAAAATATGATGCTTGCTGCCCATAGCCTGGGGATTGGTAGCTGTTGGATTGGTTATGCAAGTTTTTTAGAACGAAATAAAAAAGTGTTATTAGAAATTGGTATTCCATCAGATATGCATATAGTATCTGCCTTAATCTTTGGGTATCCGAAAAAAGAAAAAAAACAAATGCCCATTCGTAAACCTATGGCTGATGTTATAAATTGGATTGAATAATCGCACGTAGCTTCTAGAGAATAATTTCCCCTCTTAGATACAGCTTTGCATTTCCACTAATTAGAACATTTGATCCAGACAATCTACATGTTACATGACCAGTTCGCTTTGATAATTGAACAGCATGAACCGTTTTTTTATTTAATGTATGAATCCAATATGGTGCGGCGATAGTATATGCTGAACCAGTAACTGGATCTTCATTTACTCCTAATTTTGGTGCAAAAAATCGAGTGGCAAAATCTACTGTGTCACTTTTTGCAGTGATAAGAACTGCTTCTTTATCCAGTTTTATTAATTTATTAAAATCTGGTCGGATATCAATTATGTCTTGTTCTTTATCGTATACCAACATATACAACCATTTAGCTTCATATACCTCGTTTGGTTTTTTACCAAGAGCTTCATAGATGTTATCCTCTAAAGGTATTTTATTATATTTTGCAATTGGAAACGAGAGTGTTATGAATGATGATTCTTTTTTAACGATAAATTTGCCGCTTCTAATACTATGAAATAGGATTTCGTCAGATGCTATGTTATATTCATTAAATAGAATATAGGCAGCTGCTAGTGTTGCATGGCCACATAGATCAACTTCACAGACTGGTGTGAACCATCTTATTTCATACATTGATTTGTTTTTTACAATAAAACCTGTTTCTGATAAGTTATTCTCATTGGCCATGTCTAACAATATTTCATCATCTAACCAGCGATCTAGAAAACAAATGGCTGCGGGATTTCCTTTGAAAAGTGTACCTGTAAATGAGTCCACTTGATATAATGGATATTTCATAATTATTCACTCATCAAATAATGAAATAATATTTTGACATTTACAATCGTTTTAAAATAATAAGTAACTCAATGATTTTTTTAAACCTACGTATCAAAAAGAACAATGTAAAAATATCATCTTATTATATCTGATAGTTGGTGATAATTATAGATAACTTTCCTGAATTTATGAGAAATAAGATAAACAAAATAGATACGAAATCACAATTTACTGATGATATCGAAGGATATCTTTTTGATGGATTAGATGGTAGTCAAATGGCATTTTGGACCTGTAAATCAGAAAGAATTTCAGAAAAGCATTGCCATGATTTTGATGAATATATGATTGTTGCCCAGGGGGAAGTCACCATTTATTTGGATAAGAAAAAACATATTTTACAAAAAGGAGATGAGATTTATATTCCAAAAGGGACTGTGATGAGGGTGCAATGTACAGCTGGGACTAGGACAATTCATGCTTTTGAAAAAAAACGCGCAGAAAGAATGTATGGGTAAAATAGATTATTTTTTTCGGTTATGTTGATTTGATTTTTTTAGCCAAATAAATAAACGGTGTGTCAAATATGGCCACAATGACCTTCAATAATAGTGAGGTTAAAAAAATTTCCAGAATAATTTTCCCAGTAAAACCTTCAACACCAGTAAATGCCAGAAAGGTAAAAATCGCGTTGTCTAAGACTTGACTTACGGTTGTTGACAGGTTGTTTCGCAGCCAGAGATATTTTCCTTTATATTGTACTTTTAATTTTGAGAAAAACCAAACATCATGATTTTGAGAAATGAGATATGCTACGAGGCTGGCCAAAGCAATTCTGGGTAAAAAGGAAAATATTCTTTCAATACTTCCCCCTAATTGATCTGTTACATCAGGGATAAATAATAAGGTAACTTGCATAATTAATGTGGTTGCTATTAATACAAAAAAACCAATCCAAACTGCTTGTTGGGCATCTTTTTGAGAATGATTTTCGTTGAGAATATCTGTTACTAGAAACAGTGAACTGTAAATAACGTTACCAAGAGCAGTGACAAGTCCAAATATTTGAATAGTTTTCATTACTTGTATATTTGCAAGGATTACAGCCATTGCAGTCCAAATAAATAACCCTGTTTTACCAAATAGTTTATATGAAAGAATAACCATAAAAAAACTTGAAAACAATAAGCCAAACCAGAGTATCTCATTAATCATTTTTTGGAAGAAATTATTTAATTTACTTATATCTTTCTATTTGTAATGGGAAAGTTAAAATTTGGTATCGATAAAGTTGATGGAAACGCAAGAACCGGACAGGTAACTGTAAAACATGGAACCATAAAGACTCCGGCATTAATGCCTGTTGCAACAAAGGCTACTGTGAAAGCATTATCTTCAGATGATTTACATCAAATAGGCACTCAATTTCTCATCTGTAACACCTATCATTTGATGCTTCAACCCTCAGCAGATATAATCGAAAAGATGGGAGGATTACATACCTTTATGAATTGGAATAAGCCATTGGTGACTGATAGTGGTGGATTTCAAGCATTTTCTCTAGGTTTCGGAAAAGAACATGCAGTTGGAAAAATGTTTTTTCCAGATGAACATCAAAGCTCCGGAAAAGTCAAAGGAAAATCAATAGCAAAAATCACCGATGAAAAAATTACCTTTCGATCTATTTATGATAACTCCAGACAATTTTTAACACCTGAAAAATCAATCAAAATTCAAGAACAGTTAGGAGCAGATATGATTCTTGTTTTGGATGAATGTACTTCTCCGTTGTCAAGTAAAGAATATACTGCTCATAGTCTTAAAAGAACACATATCTGGGCTAAGAAATGTTTAGATGTTCATTCTACAGATCAGGCACTTATTGGTATTGTTCAAGGTGGTCATTGGCAGGATTTACGAGAAAAAAGTGCGCATTACATTGCATCATTAGATTTTGATGGTTATGCAATTGGTGGATCTCTAGGTAAATCAAAGAAGGATATGCATCATGTGCTTAATTGGACAATACCTATTCTACCTGAGAATAAACCTCGTCATTTACTTGGTATTGGTGTAGTGGAAGATATTTTTGAATCTGTGGAAAGAGGAGTTGATTTATTTGATTGTGTATCACCAACAAGGCTGGCTCGTAGTGGTTTTGCCCATATTTTTCCGCCGCTTGGATCGAAGAAAAATAAATATCGATTTAAACTGATTTCAACTCGATACAAAGAGGATAAGAAACCCATTGATCCAAATTGCAATTGTAAAGTCTGTGCCAATTATTCTAGATCATATATCCATCATCTTTTAAAAACTGCGGAAATGCTTGGATTTACTCTTATTAGTTATCATAATGTTTTTTTTATGCTTGAGTTGATGAGGCAAATTAGAACAGCAATTAATGAGGGGACATTTTTAACATTGAAGAAACAATGGTTAGGATAAATTCAAAATACAGACAAAGGTATTAATTTTCTGGGATATAGGAGAGTTTATGTATTTGGGATACTGATAGGAATTTATAGGTTCGTATAGCATTAGGAAATTTTATAGATATATCGTTCATTATTTTATTTATTCCGGATTCGTCTTTGAGATGAAATTCTAGTTCAATATGTGTAAAACCAACCGTATCTATAATGCCCATAAGATGCGGGTTTAATTTTATATATAATCATGTCATTTCTTCTAGTATAATCTCTTATAAATATATAAATCTCAAAATATTATATCAAGATCAAACCATCCATTAATTGAATATAATGCCCAGATGAATTTTGATTGCTTAAGATAGGAAATTATTTCTTTTTCATTTACAGGTGTTGTATATCAAAAAGATATATAGAATCGTAACACTTCATAGCCTGATTTAAATGAATCGATTACCGTGTAATACAATTTTATTATTTTATTTTATTCAAGAACTTTTATTCTATAGTTAACTGATGCTTTATGCAGTGCTACAATTTTTCCAATATTGGCATCTGATTGACGAGCATTTATATCCAATTGGTAAAGAATTTTCAGATCTTTTTTTGATATGCATCTATTTTAATTCAAATACGCATTTATTTATTAAGGTATTGTTAAAATGTCTAAGTTTTTGAGAGAAGAATTAATAATTTTGGTTATGATTTAATGAAACCATGAAGAAAAGACAAATATTGATATGTTTAGTTATTATAGTTTGCTTGTTTTTCAACGGACTACCATGTACCGCTCATCAATTAACCACACAGCAGAATACTGATTATTGGGCTGTTGTTATTGTATCACTGGCTGAATCTAAACAACCATATTTATATAATTCATTATTGAAATCAAAAAATTGGAAAGAAGACCATATCAAATTATTATGGAAAGAAGAAGCTACAAAGGAAAATATTTTTTTTACAATTGAATGGTTAAATATGCATGCTGATTCTAATGATATTATCCTTTTATCTGTTGATAGTCATGGAACATATGATGGTCAAAGCTATGGTATTTACCCATGGGATGGTTATGAAAATGGGTTTATATCAATTGAAGAATTAGATGCGGAAATTGATAAAATCGATGCAAAGGGTTCGTGTTTGGTTTTTGATTGTTGCTTTAG
>CAZWQV010000022.1:29904-31012 GCA_964636235.1 uncultured Thermoplasmatales archaeon | reverse complement strand
CTGATGGATCAAGTACCGGTTGGATTCCAATCGCAATCGATATGGAAAACCAAACCGCAACCCTTGATTATCAATTCGATGAAGAATGCGAACATATTCTTGAATTATATGCTGAAGATTGTCTTGGTAATTTCAACAGCGCCATTGTTAGATTATTTGTTGATGAAAGCAAACCAACAATTGATGTAGACTTTGATGGCGATATTTGTGAACCTGATGATGGCTTTGATTATTGCATTACAACAGATACACTTGTTACAATATTAATCGAAGAACAAGGCTGTTGTGATCAACTTGTGAATGCATCATTCCGTATTGGAACTGATGAAGGTTGGGGTCCATGGATTCCAATGATGCATAACGATCATGAAGCATCAATCGAATTCTACATTGATGAAGAATGCAATCACACCATTGAAATCAAAACATGGGATTGTTTGATGAATGAAAATTCAACATCAATCAAACTTCATGTGGATGATCAAGAACCCGGTGTTGATATCAGTGTTGGCGATCCAAACTGTTTCGAAGACAATGAATACTATTGTGTTAACTTATCAACCATTATCACCCTTAGTGCATGGGAACGCGGCTGCTGTAACGATCTCATTAATGCTTCCTATCGTGTAAAAAATGAATCAGGATGGGGCCCATGGATGGATCTTCCAATCGATGAAGCAACCCAATCCGCAACTCTTAGATACTTATTCGATGAGGAATGCAATCATGCAATCGAAGTTTATGCAATGGATTGTTTAGGTCATGAGAATTCAACAACAGAATGGTTTGCAGTTGATGAAACTCCACCAAGTATTGATGTAGAAATCGGAAAAGGCTACTGTGAATCAGATGATGAATATGATTACTGTATCCGAACTGATACACCAATATACATCGATATTTATGAACAAGGATGCTGTAATGTTCTCATTAATGCATCATATCGTATTATGAATGCATCTGGATGGGGACCATGGATCGATCTAGAATTTGAAGGAGAATCTTATGCATTTGGAACCATTCATATCGATGAAGAATGCAACCATACCCTTGAAATTAGAACATGGGATTGTATTGGTAATGAAAACTCAACCATTATCAAATTCCA
>CAZWQV010000022.1:0-29804 GCA_964636235.1 uncultured Thermoplasmatales archaeon | reverse complement strand
TTCTGTGGACCAACCTATCCAGAAGATCTGAATCAAAATGGTACTATCGATAATGAGATAGAAGAATTCTATTGGTTACAAGACCATGGAACGGAAATTTCCATTCATGCTTCAGAAGATGTATGCGATGGCGTCACCTGCGATGTTGGCATGGGTTATATCTATGTCGAACTCTGGTGGGATCAAGATGTCAACGGAACACTTGAAGCCGATGAAATGGTCTGGGCTCGTATTATCAATGATAATGATGCCAATGATTCAGATATGGATGAGGGTGAAATAACCTATACGTTCAATATATCTGATGATTGTTACCATGAAATCCGCTGGTATGCAGTTGATAGACTTGGAAATGCAGAACAAATGCATGTCCAACCACATCGTGTTGATTCCAAAGGACCTGATAGTGTGAAAACCATTGGTGAACCAAAATGGTGGGACGATGAACTCGGCCTCTGGTGGGTCACCAGTGAAACGAATTTCAACATACGATCAGAAGATACCGAACAACCATGTGCCGTTGGTGTTGATTACTTAGTCATATCAATTGGTCATAGCTGCTACAACGGTTCATTCATCTATGATGAAGGCATGAGCAACATCGTCATCGATGATAACAGTGAACTCGATCTTGACCCAACAATAGGTGTCATCCAATACAACTTTACCTTATATCATGAATGCTGGTGGAAGATCACCTGGTATGCTGTTGACCTCCTTGGTAATGTGGAAGAAATCCACTATCAATGGCATGTTGTTGATAACACACCACCTCATGTAGTCATCTTAAAACCAACTGATGGCTGGTATTCACCAGGCTCAGTTATTCCATCTGTGGTAGTTGCCGAAGACATGATGCTACCTGGTATGCATCCAGGCGGCGAATGTGGTATTGGCGCAGATTGTGCAGTTGGAATTCCAGATGGTGCAGAAGGCAAAGCATGGCTTATTGATATCTTCCCAGAGTTCAAGATCATAGAACTTGAAACCGAAAACTTCCTTTATGATAGTGCCTCACATGAATTCATCGGAAACGTCAAAATACCAGATGATGCAAACATAACTGATGGTGCCTGCTTATTTGTCGCAGGTGCAGCTGATGCACTCGGTAACGATTGGACAAGCATTCATGAACTCATTCATGCCTATGTCATTCAAGCAATCGCTGAATGTGGTTGTGAATCCTGTGTCATGGACTTCTTATCTGACGTACTCGTTGATTTCATAGCCGATAGAAACATTGTCTTTGTCGGTATTGACAGCACACCTCCAGCAGTTGAGTTTGATGAAGAAGAAGCACCAATTCCGGATGTCCTCTATCCAGGCTTCCAATTAATTGCTGCAGATATCTTCGATAACCTCAGCGGCATTGAATCTGGAACACCATGTTATGTCACCCTTAACGGTGCATCTCTTGGAACCATACCATATGAAACCCATATACCTGGCTGCAACGGTGCTGTAATCATCCCATATCTTCCAATGGATCTAACGGATGCTGAATTAAGTATTAGCGTCTATGATCATGCTGGAAACAAAGGTATGGATACGGTTATTGTTGACTACTCAAATCAAATGAGCGAGGATATTCCAACCGTGATGATCCTCAGCCCAGATGATAACACCAATCACTCTGGAACCCTTACCATTGAAATACAAGCACAAGATGTTCAAACAGCAACCTCGGATCTTTCTGTCTTTGTCCGATTAATGCACGAAGAAGAACCATCCATGAAATACTATGCGACCTACAACGCAACCACTGATACCTTCTTTGTTGAAATCGACATCAGCAAATACACGCATGGAAGTATTCTTGACATCCAAGCATTTGCAACTGATGAAGATGGATACACAGGCGATTCAGACTTCCGCTTGTATAGAGTCATCAGCAACATCGTCTTTGACCAATGGTTAGGACCTGGCTGGAACTTAGTCAACATCGTTGAACTTTGTGGTGATGGCATCCAAGATATTGGTGATGTCCTTGACTGCCTTGGAGATTCATATGATTGGGTCTTTGAAGTAGGAAGCTGGGATAACTGGTATAGATATAGAACCATACAATCCTTAGATACCATTGAAGAAGGCAAATGGTACTGGATCAACGTTACCAGTTGGCAAGGCGTTCGATTCTACCTTGAAGAATGCATCATTGAAGAACCCACGCCTCCAGAAAATCAGGCACCTATAGCAAATGATGATTTCTACCTGACAGTAGCTGGTGGATATCTTCCAGTAAACGATGTTTATGGTGTGCTCAGCAATGATAGTGATCCAGACGGCGATGATATCTATGCACAACTTGTCACAAATGTTACATACGGAACTCTTACGTTCAACTCTGATGGATCATTTGTCTTTGTGCCTGATGTCGAATACTTCCCTGGTGATTATTTCACCTACCAAGTCTTCGATGAACATGGATTAGCAGGAAATATTGCAACGGTTTATATCGACGCATGTCTCGAATGTCCAATAGGAGAGGACTAATCATTTCTCCTTTTTCCTTTTTCTTTCGGATAAGAAATGGTAAAGAAGACTTATATAGGAATGAAATAGGAAATAACATGAAGGATATGAGGAATTAAAAATGAATAAAAAACAGTCCATTACCCTTGTAATAAGTACGATACTTCTCGTGTCGATGATGGGAATTGCACTCGTTCCTAGTACTTGTGCTGGTGGCGGTAAATCATTCTATGGAACTTTGTACATAGATGGATCAATAGCTCCAGCTGGAATACAAATTACCTTAAAGATTAATGATGAAATCATTAAACAAACATTAACAAAAGTTTGGGATGATCAAAATTATGAAATTGGTATTAATGGAACGTATGAAGGCAGCGTAGCAACCTTTTATGTTGAAGGCTATGACATAGACCAAAGCATGTATATTGGACATGATCCAGATCATCCGTTAGACCTCTATGCAACTACACCACCTGATTCTGGGGAAGACCCAGTTGATGACGGCGGAGGCGGCTCTGGCGGCGGAGGCGGTAGTCCCCCACCAACAGGAGGTGGCGGAACAACTGATACCAATGAGGATCCAATCGCAGATGCAGGAGGGCCCTATGAAGGAACTACTGATACTGAAATCATATTTGATGGTACAAACAGTAGTGATCCTGATGGAGACTCTTTAACGTACGCATGGGATTTTGGTGACGGAGACACTGGTGATGGCGCTATTGTAAGTCATAAATATGATACAACTGGAACATTTACAGTTACCTTAACCGTTACTGACCCAAGTGATGCAACTGATGATGATGAAACCACTGCAACAATAAATGTTGGAAATAAAGGTCCAACTGGCCTACAATTCACTGGAAATGAAACCGGTAAAAAAGGAGAAACATTATCATATTCAGCTGTCGCAACCGATCCAGATGATGACACCATTAAATACATCATTGATTGGGGTGATGGAACCAGCACTGAAGAATCAGCACTCATCGGTAGTGGAACATCGTATGATACAACCCATGTCTTTGATACTTTTGGTATTTACACCGTTACGGTCTATGCTGAAGATTCAAATGGTGCTAAAACCGGAACAGTCACACTAAATGTGTCCATAGATGCTATTCCAATCTCTGGAGAAATCAGTGGTTATCTTGGTGATAAAGAAGGAGATGGCATATATGATATCTTTATCGGAAACTCAGTCACCACAAATGTTGAAACAGATAAAAACGGAAATATTAACATCGACAGTGACGATGATAGCGATTGGGATTATGTATATGATCCAGTAAACAAGACACTGACCAAATATGCTGAATCTGGTGAATTTGATATCTTGCCGATCCTTGGTTTAATTGGCCTTGTGCTTCTTGCATTCTTACTCTTTTTCTTCATATACCGAAGAAGAGGAGAAAAAGAAGACGAGCAAGTACCAAAAACACACTAAACCTACCCCTTTTTCTTTTTTTTTATTTTTAATATTTAATTTAGTTGATTTTTTAAAGAGTTAAAATTTTCGATAAAATTATAAAAGACAAATGTATTAATAATTTTAAGATAATGGGAAAGAGAGGGAAGATTTCCATTATAGTACTGTTCATATTCAGGACCATTTGTGATCCCATTCTGGATTTGTGATCAGATTTTTAATACCTCATTTTCCATTGTCTTTTTTTATTTTTATTAAAACCTTCCTGCAATTAAATTGCTAATGTTGTAAGTATCTTAATTGAAAAATAATAAAGAATAGAACTTCTATTGTTGCTTCTATTTATTTATAATATAATTGTTTAATATCCACCGATTTTAAGACTGGGATCACCAAAGAGAATCCATTGTTGAACCATCTTTGTATCCATCTTATCATTATTTCCATAGAATCTGTTGAGATACTCGGTGATGGTTTGTCCCATGTTATCGCCAAGCATTTGCTGGTTTTCCATCCCATATAATTCTAAAAATCGAAGTTCCATCCATCCATCAAGAACTTCCTGGTAATCAATAATATCATTGTAATCATTGTCATCTCTTCCATGGGTTCCTAATCCTGAGTTGGCAATGGTTGCAATGGATCCACCATTTTTCTCTGAGGTTAATGCCCATGCCCAGCATTGGGTCTGATAGTGAGTGGTATATTTTCCTTCCTTGATGGAATTCATGATGGATATATCGAATTTTCCATTCAAACAGCCACCAATTACTGCAACAGGGTATTTGTTTTTATTATGTAAAAATTTCATATGAATTGGTTTATACCAAAACGTTGGAGCCCATCCTTCTGCATTTGGCGGATTATGGGTTCCCCAGGAATCCACTCCTCCATGACCACAGAAATATAAAAATCCAGCTCCCTTATTGATTGCTCTGTTGATTGTCAGACTAGTAAGTTTATCAGATGCATAGACTTTTACTGGGTCAAATGAAGGCATTACTGTGGCTGCTTGATCGCAAATATTTTCTCCTTCATTATATTGGTTTTCATCTGGATATGAGTCACCGCCTATTAAAATTAAACGTTGGAACCAGGGATCACTGGTGCTTGTTTTTTCTTCATATGAGATTATTTTATTCACCATGGTTCTTGCTTCGAAGATATTCCGGCAAGCAAGTCTTCCCACATAGACATCTGGATAAAGATCCATAGCGTCTTGTTTATTATCATGCCATTCTGAAAAAATTTCATTTTCGTTGGTGTTCCAACTGGAAAAATTTCCTGATGCATCATAGATATCTGAAAAATATAGATCAGTGATGAATTTTGGTTCTGCAAATTCTTGTTCAACAGGTGGTATCACATAACTATATCGAATGGGTAGCATCCATTGACTGGTCTGTCGTTTCAGCCCTCCGATAAGAAGCACATATTTTATTCCCCAATCCTCTATGGCATCTTTAATGAAATATTTGATGTGTTCAGCATCATCCTCTCCTTCAGAAATTTCATTATAGATCTCTTCAGTGGTTACAAGTTTGGTATCGATTCCATTTTGATTTTTATGTTCCACTAATGGTTCTACCTGTTTTTCATATGATGGCGGAGTGATGATTAATAATTCATAATCATCATGTTTTTCTATTAGTGGTTGTTTGGGCTCATCAATAACAAAGGTAACATTCAAATGAGTGATATAGTGAATGGCTTGTTCTCCAGGGGCATACCGAACTGGATTGGCACGGACTACTAAAAAAGTTGTCCTCACATCTTTTGATAATCCACCACCGGTATGATAGCTCATCCAAGATGATGGATAGAAGTCATTGAAATTATAGATATCTTTTCTTGTATCTGTTTCAACATTATATGATCCATAGGATAAGATATGGTTCAATTGTTTCATTTGTGGCTTGGAATAATTATAGGTGACATTGATGATATTTGAACCAAATGTAAGCTCATAAGTGCTGACATTTACTGGTATAACCGGGATGCCATCTCCAAGACTATTAAGATTTGTTTCTTTGACATAAACAACAGAAACATCATCTCTCTCATCTATTATTGGTTCTGAAAAAACATATGATTGAGTGATAATAGTAAGATCAGGATCATATGTTGGTTTGATTTGTTTAACATCTTTTTCTTTTTCTAGATAATCCTTTATGTATAATCCTGTGAATCCTGCCGCGATTATACAAATGATAATAAGTATAGTTAAGAGAATGTTTGTTGATGATTTTGTCATTTGTTTTTGAAACCCCCATTATGCTACTATTTGATTTTTTGTAAAGATGAATGATTGGCTATTTTTATCCATCAGTGGTTTTATTATCTATACACAATCGATAATGTACATCATATAATAATATAATCAATATAAAATTTTCTTGATAATTAAAAATAAAAATAGATTATTGCACCAACCACTCTTTGGCTTCTTCCATGGTTGTAAATGGTTTAATATTAATGCTGGTGAATAATTTTATTGCTTTCAAGAATACTTCTTGGTTTTTGGTTAAACCAATTATTGCATTCTTTTTTAGATAAGGCCGTACAATTTTTCCAAGATTCTTGGTGTTTCGAACTTGTTCAATATTAAAATAATTACCAGTGACATTTATTAAAAGCAAAAGATCTCTTTTATTGTGTTGAATAATGAAATCTTCTATTTCTTGATAGGATGTATCGTAATCATCTTCTTCTAACTGGGCATAATCCAAATAGAGAATTTCCTTTCCTTGATGAGTAATGATATGAATTCGAGATGGCTTTTTCATATCTTCCTCAAGAGGTTTATTTTCAGTTGCTGGTACTAATGAAGTTGTCTTTAAAGAAAAATGAATAGCCGTTCCTTTATCTAGTCCTTCACTTTCGGCCCAGATCTTTCCCCCATGTCGTTCTACGATTCTCTTACAGATGGGCATTCCAAGACCACTGCTGTTGAAGTCATGTCTGGATTCATCGGCTTTGTAAAATTCATCAAAAAGATGTTTGATATGGGTCTTGGTCATACCAATTCCATTATCTTTTATCGATATGAAGACATTATCCTCCTTCTTACATGCAGAAATATCAATTGTGCCATGTTCTTTTGAATATTTTACAGCATTATGAATAAGATTGGTAAGTAATTCCTGCAAATGAATAACATCAGCTTGCACCATTGGTAAATCATCAGGAATTGATGTATGCAATGTAATGTGATGTTTTTCTAAAAGAAGCACATTATGTTCAATGGTTTTCTTAATTTCTTCACCGATATCAAGTGGTTCAAATGAAAAATATGTATCCGGTGAATTTAGCCGAGCAAGTTCAATGGTTTTAGAAACAAGATTCTTCATATATTGTACATTCCGAATCATGACATCAAACATTTCAATTCTTTTCTGATCTGTTTCCTGTCTTTTCAGAATAGGCAATAATTGTAAAAGTGGACCTAAAGGATTTTTAATATCATGGCCTAGTTGATTAATGAATTCATCTTTTTGAGTTAATAATTCTTCTACGTCAGCAGTTCGTTCTAACACTTTGGCTTCCAGTTCCTCATTCATCATTAATAACAATTTATGTGCCTGTTCTAATTCAATTTCTGCTTTTTTTTGTTCAGTGATATCTTTTACATATTCGATGACACCATAGACATTTCCTTTGGTATCAATTAAAGGATACGCAGATAAAAATATCCATCGAGAAGGTTTTTTTTCATTTGGATATGGAACAATGCTGGTTTGGGTGGTCTTTGTATGAAAAGCTATAATTGATGGACACCAAGGACATGGTGTAGTTCTTTCTTGATAAATTTCATAACAAAATCTTCCTGTAATAGAACCTTTATGTCTATACATTTTTTTCATATAATTGTTGGTTCTAAGAATGTGTAAATCTTTGTCTAATACACTGATACCATCACTAATACTATCAAAGATATCCGTTAAGAATTGCTCATTTTTCTTTATCAGATTTTCGGCTTTTTTTAATTTTGTAATATTATTTGCTATCGTTGCAAGTGCAATGGGAGTTTGATCCTTATCTTTTAAAATGGTAGTTGATGTTAAGGTTGTTACTATGTTTCCATCTCTGTCAATATGATTGATTTCATCGTTAAATCTTCCGTCTAATAGCACTTTTTTAATAAAGGGTTTAAACTCTTTTTCATATTGCTCTTTGGTATGAAATATATGAATATTTTTATTAAGGAGTGTGGCGTCTTTTGGATAGTTATGCATCGTATACCATGCATCATTTACATAGGTGATGTTTCCTTCTAAATCAGTAATTATGACCCCTTCTAAGGATTGTTCAACAATGGTTGAAAGAGTTGTGATTTTTTCATTTGATTTCATCCGCTCTGAAACATCATTGAACAATACAGCTGCTTTATTGGATGCCATTTGAAATACATATACTTCAAATGCACCTGCTATTTCCCCATGTTTATAATTGATTTGTTCTGTAAACCAGAATTCCCCATCACGTGCTGCACGACGATATCGTTCTGGTACTTCAGTATTAATTAATGCTGGAAATGCTTCTTCTATTGATTTTCCAATGAATTGTTCATTATCAACACCTAGTAAACGATCTGCCGCCGGATTTTTTCCAATGAATTCAAGTCTGTTTCCTTTTTTTAGTTGGTACATATGAATGCCCATTGGAATTGATTCAATGATGCTTCGATTTGTTTCCTCACTTTCTTTAATTATTTTTTCAGCATTTTTCCAATCAGTAATGTCTCTTGCGATTGCATATGTAAATCCTAATTCGGGTACTGGATGGGAGTTCCAATCTAACCATACATACGTACCATCCTTGCAGCGATATCTATTCACAAAAGAAATAACCCGGTTTCCTTTCTGCAATTCATCTTCAAGGATATGAATGGTTTTTTCTTTATCCTCCGGATGGATGAACTCTAAAAATGAATGACTGAGTAATTCTTTTTCAGTATATCCTAGTATTTTTGTAAATGCAGGATTGATTTTTGTAAAGGTTGCCGTGTTAATATCTGCCTCGCAAATTAGATCAGAGGATAAATCAAAAATCCTCAGAAGTTTTTCTTCAATTTTCTTTTTATCAGTTATATCTTCTCCTGAACTTAATACCGCAATAATAGTTCCCTTGTCATCATGAAGTAATGTGTTATGCCAAGAAACTAATCGTTGTGTTCCATCTTTTCGAACGATTGGGTTTTCATAGAATTCAACAGGTTCAATTTGACCCTCAATAATCCGTTGAAAGACATTTTTTATTTCATCTCTTTTTTCTTCCGGAATACAAATATCGAACCAGTTTTCCCCTATAAGCTCTCCTTCTTTATATCCAAGAATTTGATAGCCTTTTTTATTCAATAAAATAATAGAACCATCCTGGTCAAGGGTCATGAGCATGGTACCTGCTAATTGCAAATATTGTTCTGCTCGTTTCTTATGGTCCGTGAGAACTTCCTGTTTTTTTTTGTTCTCTGTAATATCGTTAATTTGTAAAATCAAACCTGAAATTTCAGATTCTCTACTTTGCATGGGAATAAGGGTGGTTTTTATATATTTTTTAATTGTGTCTGTAATGTCGAACCAGTGCTGATATTCGACTGTTTCTCCATTAAGACATCGTTCGAAATTCGGTCGAATAATAGAATTAAAAAAATCTGAATCAACCATATCGATTATTGATCTTCCAAGAATATTTTCTTTATCTTTTTGAAAAAATATGCAAAAGGCATGGTTTATATACTGAAATATATAGGAATCATCAACATAAGCAATTGGTAATGGGATGGCATCTAGTAAATGACATAGATTAACGTTTTGAACTGTTTGGTTGATAACTGAATTTTCTTCCTCCATACCCGCATTTTCCTCCCTTTAAAAGAGGTCGTATTTTCTGATTCATCCAAGAGGTTTTCAATACTAAATGAGGTAATTTTGTTTTATTATAAAATATTTAGGAAATATTTCAATTTCATATTGATATTATGATTGATAAATACGTATCATAAAGAAAAAAATTATCAAATATGTTCATATTATTGAATAATTTTATATTTAAAGATATTAGAATCAATCTTTTTAGTTCTATTGTTTTATATTTAAATAGAGTTATTCTCCTTTTCTATATGTTGGCAATACTCTCATATAATATTTTGTATCATGAAACGATAATTCAATCAATTTTTGTTTCTGAATTAATGTTTCAACAACGGACCAATCTGCATGAGCCTTTTCTAAAACTGTTTCAATGCCTTCTTTTCTCATGGGATGAACTGAGGTGATACTTAAAATATCTGTTTCTGCATTTCCCGTGAAAGCAAATTCATTTCCCTCATATCCAATAAGATATTCAGTTTCGATATGTTTTTCTTTGAAGATTTGAAATGCTTGATTAATGTCCTTTTCTGTTGTGGGTTCCACCCATGGTTCTGCAGGAGGCCTTGTTGGTATGGAAAGATAGCTTTTATCTGGTTTTATATCAGAAATAAATGTGGCAATTTTTTCTATTTCATCAGATGAATCATTAATATTCTTAATAAGCATAGTCTCTGTAGTTAATTCGCCATTAAAACCTCGAGCAAAGGATTCAATTCCCTTTAATATATCATTAAGGTTTAATGAGGTATCTGGTCTATTTATTTGTGTCCAAATTGAATCACTGATCGCATCAATTTTGATGGAAACCCAATTTGCATATGATAGATCATCTCTGACCTCTTTTTTATCTATGAGTGATGCATTCGTAATCACCGCAATGGGTATTTCGAAACAATGTAATTGTTTTATTTCTTCGGCTAAATGTATATCCAGAGTTGGTTCTCCATCTGATACAAATGTGATATAATCTATGCGCTCCTTGTTTTTTTCTGTTAGGTTAATTTTCTTTTTTACTTGTTTGAACATGTCTTTAGGATCATAAAATTCTCTTCTTTTTATCGTAGTATGATTTGTTGCGCCTAATTGACAATAGACACATGAATAACTGCATATTTTTGGAGGGATATTGTTAATTCCCATGCTTTTCCCTAATCGTCTAGAAGGAACAGGGCCAAAAACAAGTAATGTCCTATCGTCCATCATTTAGGTATCCTCCTTTTCTTGGTTTGTTTTATTTGCTTTTATAACAATAAAATTACCCTTATTATAACCATCTTGAATTGTATCCACTGCCATTGTTACATCAATAAAGAGAGTTTGTTTTATAACCATCTGTTTAAAATGATTGGCTCTAAGCATATCAATGATTTTCTTTGTTGAATAAAAAGTTGCTTCCTGGTAAAATTTACTTTTTTCTTTTTTTCTTTGATATTGAGCGGCTAAGATGCTATCTTCATTGATAAAACCAACAATTATTATTCCATTTGGTTTTAATACGCGGTATGTTTCTATAAATGCCCGACTAATATTATCAAGAAAACAGATAGTTGCAATGAATACAACAAAATCAAAGATATTGGAAAAAAAGGGAAGTTGCTCAGCTATTCCCTTAACAACTTGGATACCTTTTTTTTGAGCACTTTTTGCCATGTTTATCGATGGTTCTAGCCCTATAGGAATTCCTAATGGTTGAGCAAAGTTTCCTGTTCCAACTCCAATCTCTACACCTATTCCCTTAATTGGTACAAGTTGCTTGATTACTTGAAGTTCAGCTAGATACATTTTTTTATGAGTAGTAAACCATTGATCATATGCAGTTGGATTTTTTTCGAACGCACTAATTTTTGGCATAACATAGACCTACCTGGTATTCATGAACTTTATTAGCATCGATTAATAAATAGACAATTCTTAGTGTAAATTCAGAATCAATACTAATTTTGTTAAAGTGAGGAGTTATTCAATGCAGGTTTGGCAGATCTGAGAAAATATTTGTTTTTTTGTAAAAAATTTGCATAATTTACAGATTTCATCAACAAGAATGTCTTCTCTATTATTGATAATCTTTTTTGCAGATTTTTTAATTTCTTTTAACACAACCTTATCAACAATATCTGTATTCCCTCGTTTACCTGAAATATATTGTGATACCGCGGAGGGTGTTACACAAAGATATTCTGATGCTTGTTTTTCATTAAGAGAAAAATCATTGATCATGCTTCTTGCCAGTTCTTTTCTGATCACTGGTAATCCATTCCATACAATACATTCACAGGGGGTTTGTTTCATGTTATTATAACTCCTTGATCATATCCATTAAAATAAATCGTGGACAAAGAGAATGCCCACAATAACAATAGAGATATACATCTTTTTTTTCCGCTAAATGTTTGATGATTTTAAGAGAATGAATAAGTTGTGGCGTTGATGTTATTTTTTTTCGATAGCGTTTCTCAAAGTCTGTTTGCTTCCACGCTATTTTCCGTGCTTCTTTATTCGAATAGCCTTTTTCTATTAAATCTGCTATGAGATGGTTAAATTCTACTAACAATTGCTCTGGTGGTGCAAACATAGTTGGATAACCAATATCAACGGTGATTGATTCAACCGGTAATGTATTTAATTTTGCAACATATGACTCTTTTATCATTCCACGTGTTTCTTCCCATCATTTTTTAATTCTTTTTCTGTTTTTGTTTTCATCCTTTTCATTAATAAAAAGGGTGAATTAACAGGAAATAGAAGGGTCACTTAACTTATAAAAATTATGATTATATATATTAATAATTTATGAAATTATCATTATAATTATTGTTATCCAGTATGAGAAAAAGACACAATAATTATCAAATTATTAATAAGTTATTTTACCAATTTTTTAAAATTTAATATATAATCATATTCGAATTGATCATCATGCATAAGTTTTGTGAATTGTTTTATATCTAGTTGAAAACCTATCTCTTCAATATAAGTGATGATTTCTCTGAGATTTTTTTTCATATGGGTTTCATGGTGTTTAGGATAAACAGAAAGGATTTTATCTGGTTTTAATAGTTGATGAAAACCAGCAATTAATTTTTTTGGATGATCAATCATATGTATTATATCATAAAGTAAAATCATATCCAAAGAACTATGGTTAAAAAAGAAAGGTGCTGATTCGTCAGATAGGATTGGATTAATGTTTTTTAGTTTATACCGCTTTATTTTTTTCTGTAATTGAGTTAATGCTTCTTTGTCTTTATCAACTGCATATATTTTTCCCTTTTTTCCAACAATACTCGCAGCAGGGATTGTATAGGTACCATATCGGCAGCCAAAATCTAAAAGATGATAATTTTTCTTCACACCTATATCTAAAAGAAAATCAATTCCTTTTTTATAAATCCAGGTTTCCATTTCTTGTTCCATCAATCATCCTCATCTAACTCAATTATTTTTCCAACCCCACCAGATGAGTATGGATCTGGGAATAATTGCTGAATATCTTTCTTATATTTCGTGCAATGACAAGGACAAATTAAATCTAATCCTTCAAATATTGAAAAATCATTAAACCCATGAAATCCACCGATGATCCCATTAATTTTCCCAATATTTTCAGCTGCATGTAAAATATGATCCACGCCAGAGTGTGAACAGCCAGTAATAACATAGCACCCTCTCTGGGTTTTAAGAATGATTGATTGTTCATCTACTGGTGAACCCGGTAATTTACCTGTTGAATAGATATTTTCTGCGATTTTAAATGGTTCGTTTACCTGTATTTGTGTTTTCTTTTCAAGGTTTGTATCGTTCTGTATTCGATAGATGGTAATATCATTTATATAAGGAATAAGTTGGTTAATTCCTCCATTATGATCCCAGTGTTCATGAGAGATAACGATGGTGTCAATATCATATGGATTTGTATGTAATTTTTCCATATTATGTAATAATAGATGTCCTTTTGCACCTGTATCAAATAAAATGGTGTTGTGTTTTGTTTGGATAAAACAGGAAAACCCCCAATCAGATTGTAAGGTTGCGTCTTTTTTATATATCTCATTATCATAAACGATAGTAATTCTCATTCGTTCATCTCTTTTTTATTTAAGATGTTATATACGTTCCGTATTCATTCCCTTTTATGCTGTGATTCTTCTAGTTTATTTAATGATTCATTTAATGTAGTCAGAGCAAGTTTTGCACAATGCCGATGTTTCACAGGAAGTCCATTTAAAGCAATTAGTAATTGTTCATCTGATATAGTTTTTGCATGGTTGATAGTTTTTCCTACGATCATTTTCATGAGCATATTACCACAGGCAAGAGTAGCGCCACATCCATCTGTCCAAAATAAAGCCTTTTGGATTATGCCTTTATTTATTTTAAGAGTAATTTTCATGCTATCTCCACAGGGGCCAATGATGTGGCCAAAAGCATCAGGTGATTCAATCATACCAAAATAAGTAGGATTACGATATTCCTTAATCACAATTGGTGAATACATTTGTTCTTCTTCAGTCTTTATTTTTCGTTGTAGTTTTTTAACCATGTCATTAAAATCGTTATCCATCATTTTTCATCAACATCTTGTATACGTTTTCCCACATTTCTCTAATCCTATTTGATAGTTCATTGTTTGAGTATTCAATGATATTTTGTTCATAGATCATTGCTTTAGTAACGGTTGTATCATAGGGAAGGGTACCAACCACGGGTATAGATTTGCTTCTACAGAACTCTTCAATTTTTTTTGTATTTTCTGGATTGATATCATACTTATTAATACAAACAATTGTGGGAATATGAAAGTGCTGGGCAACTTGTTGGACTCGTTTTAGATCATGAATTGCTGATAAGGTTGGTTCTGTTATTATTAAGACCAAATCAACACCTGTAATTGATGCGATAACCGGACAGCCAATTCCTGGTGGTCCATCAATAATAATATAGGATTTGTGTTGTTCTTCTGCTATTGTTTTGGCGTGCTCTCTTACAATAGTAACGAGTTTTCCAGATGCTTCTTCAGCAGTATGTAATGCAGCATGGGATAATGGACCAAAGCGACTATTGGAAATAAATGAATTCCCAGAATTTCGTTGAGTCATAGTAATTGCATCTACCGGGCATACATAGGAGCATACCCCGCATCCTTCACAGGACTCTTTAATAACTTCGATATCATTACTTATAGCGGTAAACTTACAGGCATGGACGCATTTTTTACAATCGATACATTTTTTTTTATCAATAGATGCAATTGTTAATCCATGGAAAGGAATAGTCTTTTGTATATCTGGTTTAAAAATAAGATGTAAATCAGCAGCATCAACATCGCAATCAGCAAATACCGCAGAAGGGGCAAGTGATGCAAAGGCTGCAGTTATCGATGTTTTACCTGTTCCTCCTTTTCCACTGATAATAGTTAATTGCTTCATGGGTCTACCTCATTATGTATGGTGTGGTAAACTTGGTTGAATTGTTCTTTCCATGTTGGATCTTCATCTGCTAACATTTTACCTTTTGAATAAAGATATGCGATGTCCTTTTTTTCTGGAATCTTTAATAAAATAGGGATGGATTCTTTGTGACAGAACTGTTCTACACGTTGGTCTTCATTTCTCTCTCTATTGATTATGACTCCAAAAGGAATCTTTATATGCCGTAATACTTCAACAGCTAGTTGAAGATCATGCAGACCAAATGGGGTAGGTTCAGTTACAAGTATGCAATAATCTGATCCTTTTACGGATTCAATTACTGGGCAAGATGTACCTGGTGGAACATCAATAATCACTGTTTTGTTTCTATCAATGTTCTTTTTCAATTCTTTGATAATAGGAACTGCTTGACTTTCTCCAATATTAAGTAATCCATGAAACAATTCAATATCATCTTTTCTACCGTTTTCAATAAGACCTATGGTTCGTTTATTCCAATAGATAGCATTTTTAGGGCATACTAGTTCACAACCACCACATGCGTGACATAATTCTGGAAATAAAAGAACATGTGATTTGACCACGGCAAGTGCATTATATGCACAGAATTCGGCGCATTTCCCGCAAAAATCACATTTTTTTGTATCTATCTCCGGAATTGACATGGTTACTTCTTTTTTTCTTGTGAGAGGGATTTTTAAAAAAATATTTGCATTTGGCTCTTCTACATCGCAATCAAAAAACTGTACATTACCAATACTTCTTGCTAGATTTGTAGACACAGTTGTCTTTCCGGTTCCCCCTTTGCCGCTTGCAATTGAAATAATCATGGTTTCACATAAAGGCAAAGGTTAATGATGATGATCTCGGAATGCGTGTTTTCCACAGCCATCTGATTCAGTTGCTTTTCTTAATATTCCTTGTTTATACATATCTACTGCTTCTTTTACGGTTCCGTTTGCACCAATATAGACCGTGATACCAAGGCTTTCGAAAAGAGTTATCGCTTTTCTTCCTAATCCCTGACAGATCATAATATGAACTCCTTCTCGTGCCAAAAGCTCTGGAGGATCACCCTGTCCACCCATATGCTGGCTGGTATTTGGAATTATTTTGACATCGTTACTTTCTAAATCGACAATTGTATATGTTGGAACTCTTCCGAAATGTTCACCAATTCGTTCATTTAATCCTGCACCACCCATGGTTGGAATACTTACTTTCATTTAGATTCCACCTCTTCTTGAACCATTGTTTATATGTGCTTTCACACCAAAATGACTACCAACCGTTGGTGATTGAATTTCAACCAGCTCTCCTTTTTTGAATTGATCGATGACCTCTTTTACCGGACCTGTAGCACCAGTTATTATTTTAATGTCAGCGGCAGTTAAGGTTTCAAATGCATTTGGACCAATATTACCGGTAATAACCGTTTCAACTGACTTATTTGCCACCATTTGAGCTGCTTGAATACCTGCACCTCCTGATGCCATCATGCTTTCATTTGAAATTGATTCAAATTCATTTGAATCCGTGTTTACAATTAAAAAATATTTACATCGACCAAATCGTGGATCTACCATTGCATCTAGATTATTATTCGTTGCTGTTATACATATTTTCATTCTTCTCTCAACCTCCTTTTTCATCTTACTTATGAATATTTCTAATGATCACAGTGTCAGTTTCTTTACAATAAATCAGGTGTTGTGCAGAGGGATCACTGGTTGTTTTAAATCCTAATGTTATCAAGAAATTTTTTACTTGTTCAATATCATTTAATTGATTGTTTTCTGTTTCATTATCCATATCTATCTACCTAATTTTTTAATTGAAATATTTATTCTATTGATCGGGTTAACATCGCTCCACATCGTGGACATTTTCGATTGTAACATGGTATATTTGCTTCATGTGGCTCTCTATAGTTACAATTTGGACAGACACATTCTCCTCCAGGACCATATCTATATCCACCTCCCATGCCTCTTCTACCTCCTCTGCCAAATCCACCACCTTGCATTCTTCTAGGCATAACTTATGATTCCTCCAAGGTATTGACACCTTTTTCAATATTTTTCACAATTTTTGAAAATGCTTGCGCTGCAGATGATCTGTCATTTGTACTAAGAAATGGTTTACCATTATCGCCAGTTTGCACGATTTCTGGCTCAAGTGGGATTTTACCAAGGAAAGGTACTTGAAAATCATTGGCGGCTTTTTTTCCACCGCCGCTTTTAAAAATGTTTATTTCCTTATGGCAGTAAGGACAAGTAAAACCACTCATATTTTCAACGATACCAATCACAGGTATTTTCATGTTTTTCACAAAATTAATTGATTTTCGAACGCTGACGAGCGCAACATCTTGTGGAGTGGTAACAATAACTGCTCCATCACTACTAGGAATGAGTTGGGCAATACTGAGTGGTTCATCGCCGGTTCCCGGGGGTAAATCTACGATAAGATAATCCAGTTTCCCCCAGTTAAAATCTCCTATGAATTGCTTTATAGCTGCCATTTTTAATGGACCGCGCCAGACAACAGGGGAGTCTTTATCATCTAAAAGAAAACCCATGGACATGACTTTTAGATTTGGTTTTACTATCACCGGGGAAATCTGGTTATTTATTATCATTGGTTTTTTTTCTTCTATACCAAGGATCTTAGGAATACTGGGGCCATGAAAATCACAATCCATTAATCCAACCTGGTTATTATTTTCTGATAAAGCAAGTGCTAGATTTGCTGAAACTGTACTTTTTCCCACTCCTCCTTTACCGCTTAATATCATGATGATATGTTTTATTTGTGCTAAATTTTTATCAATTTTTGCATTATCATCTCTTTTTTTATTCATATAGGTTAATTCCTCATTGGTTGTATGGTACGTTCTTTTCATTTTTGTTTAATTCAAAGAAAAAAAAGAATTGTTCAGTCGAATTAATGTGAGCCTTCTTTTTGTTCATCAGTGAGATTTTGTAGTTTTTCTTTTACCATCTTCATTTCATCTTCTAATTGACTTATCAGATTTTTCAAATATGATTTTTCTTCTTCTTTTGAACGCTGAGGATATGATTCGATGTCAGATGTTGAATAATAAGGATCATAATAGTCTGAACCCCAGAATCCTCGGCCTCGACCCCAAAAGCCACGACCATAACCTCGACCTCGGCCTCTGCCAAAACCACGTCCATATCTTGGTGGTATGGCATAACCTGGTCTGTTGGTTCCAGAACAATATCCTAATCCTCTACCAGTCATTGGACCGCGTCCTAATGGACCAGTTCTATCTCCGCCAGGCATATCTTGATTTCACCTCCTTATAATTTTTCTATTGTAATTTTACAATTTTTACATTTTTATTGTTATAATATCATGTAAAAGCATTCATTCATAAATGTTATCGCAATAATTATTAATGTAAACAATTAATCAATTAATAATTATTAATATTGAGTAAATATGATAACAATGGAATTCTAATGCCAGTAATTTATTTAAAACAGCTTTAACAACACATACATATCAATTCTGATCATATAACTCAATCAGAGCAATAATTAAATACTGTTATTTGATGCTCAGAAAGTAAGGGAGAAAAAAATAGTACACAATTTTATTGGAGATGAAACATATGGAAGAAAAGAAAATGCCACTAATTGGAGATGCATTTCCAACTTTGGAAGTACAAACCACCCATGGAAAAATAAAATTACCAGGCGATTTTAAAGGAAGATGGTTTATCTTGTTTAGTCATCCTGCTGATTTTACACCAGTATGCACCACAGAATTCGTTGCTTTTCAAAAACGATATTCAGAATTTAAAAAATTGAACACGGAATTAATTGGTCTTAGCGTGGATCAAGTGTTTTCCCATATAAAATGGGAAGAATGGATAAAGGAAAAACTCAAGGTCAATATTGAGTTTCCTATCATTGCTGATACTGGCATGGTCGCAAATACCTTAGGTCTTATTCATCCTGGGAAGGGTACCAACACGGTTCGCGCAATATTCATAGTTGATCCGAAAGCAGTGATTAGAGCAATTATGTATTATCCTCAAGAACTGGGAAGAAACATGGATGAGTTTATTCGTATGATAAAGGGATTTCAGATAGCTGATAAGAATGGTGTTGCAATCCCAGCTAACTGGCCGAATAATGAGCTTATCAAAGATAGGGTCATTATACCACCTGCATCAGATGTGGAAACAGCTAAAAAACGAGTGAAAGAATTCGAATGTTATGATTGGTGGTTCTGCCATAAAAAAGTATAACCATCGTCTTTCTTTTTTTATTATAGTCTTGATAACGATAAATTAATTCTTGTAATATAAATCATAGAAAAATTGCAATATTAAATTTATGATAAAATATAATTTATATAAAGAAATGAGAGGGAGAGGAGAGGTATCTATATATTAATTCCAAAGTTTAATTGTTAACAGGTACAGCAGATGCAAACGTCATCTCCAAGAGTATTATAGACATCCAATAAAACCCAAAGACGGAGCATGCAGAATCCAGATTTCATTGCATCATTTACACTGGTCTGCAATTGTGGCTCGCTTATGGGATAGGATATATCTGGATGATATATGTTTAATAATGCTGCTGTTGCTTCAATAAGTAAATTCAGACCAAATTCACAGTAATATTTTGGATATAGACATCCACAAATCGTAGTCGGTCCGAGAAGTATTTGACGAATTGTAAGAGTCTCAAATGGCGGTGGAAGATCGAAATAGTCACACAGGCATTCATCTGGGTCAATTCCAGTATCTGCATAGATATCATTGATGTGATATTGCCAGAAGCATGGTGGGCAACCTTCGTAATTAAGTGGTACTTCAATAAATGTATTTTGGACTGAATATTCGTATGGTTCCTCTGCAGGATCTAAATAAACAAGGACGGCCAGTAAATCTCCTGCGGATGGACAATATCCAGATCCTTGTTGTTCTGCTTCTTCTATAAGTGATAGTGCTGTTGGTGATGTAGTAGTGGTCCCTTCAATAAAATACCAAATGGTATCTTGGATGGTTTCTTTGTCCCATCCTGCTTTGTGATTGATAATATAATTAATCATATCCCAGTTGGCATTATCAAAAATAGCAGGTTTGTTGGGGTCATAACTATGACATAGTTTGACATTATGCCACATTTCCTTTGTCATGGGGACTGATTTTTCAAAACACCATCCTTCATAGGTTCCATCTTGTACATCTGAATAGATATCACTAATTCCACTGATTTCAATATCAAAATAGCTGCTTGTTCCATAGGTAACATACATACTAGCTGTTTCAGTAGTAATAACAGCATTAGGATACCATGCATCTGGATCTGGCAGTGCTGGCTCCACGGCTGACGTAGTCTGTACCGATAAGAAAATGACCGATGTTAGCATGAAGATTACTGCTAAAGCCTTTAGTTGTGACGTAGAGATTTTTATCATTCTCTTCCCTCAATTTTTCCCATATTCCTAAATATTTGTATGGTTCTTTAACTTATAAAATTTTCTAAAATTTTCTATTTTTTATTAATCATATGCATTTATGTTGCATAAATATATAAATATTTAATAAATTTATTATTATAATAAAAATTATTGCCATGTTCTAACATCTAACCATAAGTGTAGCGTTTGATAGGCGTTATGCTGTTTTTGTTGGGCTAATTCTACATAATCTGCTCTTTGTGTATACTTATTATCTAAAGTTCCATTAAAGAGGAAAAAGGTCAGTTTATGATATCCTCGACGGTAGACTGAAAAGGTGTAATTTTGCTCCCATTGTGCAGTCCAATTTTTTTCTATATCAACCGGTAAATAAGGCAACTCTCCAGTAGTGAATTGATCCATGTACCACATGTGATTTATCACCGTTTCTGTTTCATTTGTTTCTGGATTAATTGTAGTGGTTTGATTGATCAACCATACCTCTACCGTGTATTCTTTGGTTTGATGCTCATGATTAGCCACCCCTATGATTACTTTTCCGTCTTGTCCAACCAGCAAGCTGGTAGGATAATCAGAGAGCGTTCCATCTGGCCCGAGAAGATAAAATTCGGTGAAGGATTCCCCCTCTTTTGGTGTTGCCACTACATATACTAACGTAGTTAATGCAATGGAAATTGCCATTAGCAGGATAATGGTAAGAACTTGGTCTATTTTAGGTGCATTTGTATCAATAATTCTAAGGTTTATGTGATATTTAATTCGTTGGGGTGCTGGAGTTTGTTTCCATCGGAAAATCGCAAGCAGTCCCATTCCAACTATAAAGATGCTATTTCCGGCCAGAACCGAAGGGAGAGTGATGCCCCAGGGCGTATAATTAAGTCCTAATCCTATCAGAGGAACCACTGCGATAGATAGGCCAAAGCTGAGGGCAACACGTTCTATGATGTCGATCTCCTTGTTCTTTTTTGGAAAGAGCACATAGATCAATAGATAACCAGGGATAAATAAGATAAAGGGAAGTCCCAAAACTAAACGAATGGCAGTATCAATATTTAATAAAGCAATTGGGATGAGGATAGCAGTTAGAATGAGACATACGAATATATCAACTGGATAATGCTCACTATATTTGTTGATTGATAGCACGTTTCTTTTTCCCCACTAACTTTGCAGAATCTGCATGACTTTTTGATATATTAATATAATATATGTTACTAAAAAGAACACGATATAGGCATTGAGTCGTGTTTTAAATGCATCCGTGGTATAGATATCTGTCAGCTCTTTTGTAATCAGTATTCCAATAAAGATCAGAATAAAATAAATCTCCAAATCTGAGGTGATAACAAAGAGAAATAAGGTCCAGGCAATGAGGATAATTGCGATACGATCAGATAATGAAAAAGTATACTTTTTAAATATATTATAATGTATTCTTTCATATATATTTTTTAGCGATGGTATGACATTTATTATTCTTTTATATAAATATGAAGATGTTTTTACATCTGGGTTATATTTTTTTTCTTTTATATAAAATAAAGATGCTTGTTTTCTCGGAGAGTTAGCTAGATAGTTAAAAAACCTTGAATCTACCGAGTAATCGGTTGATTTTATCCCTTCCACCATCAGAAACATCATGAAACTTGCAATAAGCAATAACGTAAAACCAATACGCATATTGCTCGGTTGCATGGTCAATAAGAAATAGAGACCAATACTGCTGAGCGTTAATTCAACCAGATTCTCCATGATAAAATGTTTTACCGGCAGCAGGGATAGTTTGGGCGGATTAATAGTTACTCTAACATGTGGTTTTAATCGATCAAATCGAGAATGTCGTTCTTTATGTTTTTTCCTTTTTTCTTGATCGTCACGCATTTTTTGAAAAGTAGGTATACCGCTTCGCACCTTTTTTGTGGTTGGCATATATGAAAGTGGAATAGAGCTGACCGTATCCTCCTGGGGTTTTTCTATCTCAGGAGGATGAACATATTTTTTTGTATCTGATGATGTATCCGATTTTTGTCCCTTTTTTATGTTAACTCGTAGTTTTGCTCTTCCGATTACATCCCATCCTTTTGTATGGATTGATTTTCTATCGAAATCTTTCTTTGTTTGGATTTTGCTTTTTTTCAAATCTTTATCAAATACTTTTTTTCGCCTTTCAGATTTCCTTCGTATTTCATTATAACTAAAATCTTTGGTTTGTTCTCGGTGTTTTTCAAGTGCTTTTTCAATCAATGTTTTTGTTTCTTCCCATGACTGCTCCTCTACAAGAGCCTTCATAGTTATGTGTTCTTTTTTAATTCCTGGTTTTTCAATATGGCTGGTAACCCTTTCATAGGTATCAAACGTAATTGCATGTTCAAAATGATGTTTGGGCTGTTTTTCAACCTGCTCATTTAAACTGATCTGTTTTTCCTTAGGAGGCTGTTTGCTATTTTGTTCTTGCATATCAGTTGTTTCTTTGGCAAAATAATTGCTCAATTCATGTAATTTCTTATCTATATCATCAAAATGTAACGGTGAAAAAATATCTTTGGAAGTTTCTTGTTTTGCTGATTGAATGGAATCGATTTCTTTGGTTGTTTTTTCTTTTTTTCTCTCTTTAATTTCTTTTTCCATCCGTTTTTTTGTATGTTCCCAATCTGCAGGCCCGATATGTTTTTTCTTTGATTCACTATCTTGTCTATCAACGACTTGTTGAATCTTCTTTTTAAGATGTTCCCAATCCACATCTTTTTTATCGGTCATATCAATCGTCCATCATACAACTTATCTTATCCATCTATCCAACAATCTATTGCCTTCCCAAACCATCCAAATTTTGAATATTGTGTTGGAACAATTCCATCTATTAATATTTACCGTTTCTGAGAAAGTTTTTCCCCACTTTTACCATCATTATTTTTATTTTGAATATTTTTATTTTATTGATATTGTATCCTTTTATATTTTAAAAATATTTGGAAACCTCCAATTTTATTGAATCATTGGAGATATTCTTCATAATGAATTTATAAAAAAAAATTCAAAAAGGATTTAATAAGACCATAGTGACCAGTCAATATTCTTATTATTATATACCATTAAAGTGAAGTGACTAAAAATTGGTCACAAAATCTCATTTTTTCTATATATCATGACCGTATTTATCATTATTTGATAATAATGACTTCTATGGATGAATTAAAACCAGGTGCTGTTGCACGAATTGTCACCATCAATAAAACAAGTGATAGCTTAAATGATTTCAATACATCAATTATTAGAGAAGGTTGTTATGTTGAAATTCTTTCCTGTTTGGGCAATATTATTTTTAAATCCAATGATAAAACATTTGTAATGGGAAAGGGACTTGCTGAAAACATTAGAGTAATTCCTTTAATTAAAAAGGAACTTATTAAGAGGAACGAATATGGAAAAAGGGTATAGAAGAAATGAAATGATCCATAGAAATGACATCGGTGGTGAACATCCCTGGGGTGATGCAGGCCAATTACTCTTAGCATTAATCTTTATTGTTGGAATGTGCGTTGATGTTTTTATTCTACACTTGCATGTCGGGTTTTTCGATATATTGCCATTGTATGCCCGGCTTTTTGTTGCTATACTCCTTTTTATTATATCTATATATCTTATCCGATCTGGTTTGAACAGTGTTTTTGGTGAAAGGCGGAAAAAACTAGTAGTAATAAGATCAGGTGTTTTTTCTCTGATGCGCCATCCTGTTTATTTCGGATCGATGCTTTTATTTCTAGGTTTTGTATTTATCTTCTCTTCCATACTAGCATTGATTATTTGGATGGTCATGGTGGTGTTTTACTTGTTTATCGCCCGGTATGAAGAAAAAATATTGATTGATTCATTAGGAGATGAATATAGAAGATATATGAAAGAAGTTCCTATGTTTATTCCTAGGAGTTCCAGGAGGAAATAAGACCATGCCTCAGCTTGTGAAAGGTGGAAAATATGTATTTGCTTGGTCTGTTGTAGGAAGAAATGGAGAAATAACTATTCCATTAGAAGCCCGGAAAGAATATAACGTACAACCTAAAGATAAGGTCATTGTGGTATCTGGAAGTAAAACATCTGGTGGTTTTAGTATTATTAAGCAAGAAAAATTGAAAGATTCGAAATTGTCAGTTATTATGGATGATAATCCATCCCTTTATTCTCTTGGTAAAGGAGAAATAACTACGTATCATCATCGTCTCATTTGCTGGAATGAAATAAGTGAAAAAGGGACGGTTCTTTTTCCTATGAAAACACTTTCAGAATTGCATATAAAACTAGAAGATCGTTTATTGTGTGTTAGAGGCAGTGGACTGGGTGTTGGTTTCATTGTGAAAGGACCAATTATACAGGAGGCAAAAAAGCATCCTGAAATCCCGGTTTGTCGGTTATATTAAAGATTTTTTTTCTGAAAAGTACAGGATCAAGATCTACCTGTTGATTAAGCAAAAACCAAACATCATAGAGATCACGAGGTTTTTTCCTCATTGACAGTGCTCGTAATTTTTCAGCGAGTACTTCTTCTTTTCTTAACCCAAGTACGGAGATAACTCTGAGTTCGGGATATGAGAAAAAAAGCCGTGTCCATTTCGGATCATACATGATATCATTTTGTTTTGAAAGTTCTAGGTGAATATGACCTTGTGATCGTTCCGATCCTGTATATAATGGTCCATTATATACAAGCCTTGCATTAAACGATATTGTTTTTTCTTCAATGTAATCAATTGTAGCATTGACACCAAATAAGGAGAGTTCATCTGCCATTTGTTGAAATTTCCTGTCAAGATGAGGTATTGGTTGAATAAGAGTGAAATCAAGGTCTTCAGAGAAACGATCGAGACCATATGCATGTTTAAGGTAGGTTCCACCTTTGAACACCATTGATTCTGAATGTTTATAAATGATATGCAGGAAAAGGGCTTGAATATAATCTTGTTCGAATACATGTAACGGAAGATTTGCTGAATGTATCTTTCGTAATTGTTCCCGGGTAATCATTCAATTTCACCACCTGTGTATAGTTTCCATTTGCTATTCAGTTTTTTATTGTCTCCTTCTGGATCAAGCAGTGCATAGGAAGTTATCATTTCTTTCAGAGATGAGTTATCATTTAGTAATTGTTTCTTTTCCAGTAAAAACCCTAGTCGTGATGCAATCGTAGAACTTTCTGTTCGTTGACAGTAGGAGATCAAACGTTCGATGTTTAGTTCAGCTGACAATGCGTTATAAATCTGAGGAATACCACCGGAATACGCAGGTATATGCAGGCAGTCGATGATTGTTTTTTCTTTATCTGAAACAATAAGATTCTGATATCGTTCATAGCCAAAAAACCAATAAGGTTTTATGGTTACAAAAGTAATTTTTTGGTGTTGCAATCGTTGTGATCGTTTTCGTTTTGTGGTAACAACAAAAATCTTTTGGGGAACTTGGTCGGTGAGATGGTGAATATGTAATGCACTCCAAAATCCAATGTAGGATGGGGTTATGATTGAAGAGGCTATGTCATAGATATCTAGAGAATTCCATTGTTCCTCAAGCATATATTTGCCCTGTTCCACATTTATGATAATATTTTTTTGTTTCATTCGTTGAAGGATCTGATAAGTGTTTCTATCTGAAATACCAAGAAATCGTTGAACATCTTTGGGGGTAAATATCACCAGTTCATATTCTTTGATCTTCGTAATGATTTCTGATTCCCTCCGTGAAATAGAAGTACTATTCATGTAACTAAGTTATAAACTATTAGTATGAAAAGGTTACACAAAAAATACCATCATTTATTGATTCTTCTCTTGAAACATATCTTTTTTTTACCAATAATATATTAGAAAAATATGGTTTTCTTAGAAATCAAATTATAACAATTTTATTTTTTTATCGATGAGCGGAATTACCTTTTCCTTTGATAATTAATTTTATAAATTAAGTGAAAAAAAAGAGAAGTCTAAAGGTTAAGTTGAGAAGATAACATATATCTAATTTTTGGATTCCTTAGATTTATTCCATGTTAATAAAAATTTGTATGCTGGGACAATTACAATTTTTCTACCATCAATTTCCCTGCTATCTTCCATATTATTTGTTATTATTAATCCATCTTCGATATTTTTTTTCTTCATAAATTTTAAAAGACCTGTGGTAGTTATTTTACCATATTTGATTTCTATAGGTCGAACTGGGTCAGTGGGTTGGATGATATCTACCTCATTCTTGTAAGGGTCTCGATGGAAATATTCGGCATTTAGCTGATTGACAATGATACTTTCAAATACCTTTGATTGTGACAGTAAATCTGTTTTAAACAAGAGCAGGGGTGAAATAATAGTAGGATAATATTTTTTAAGTTTTCGTTCAACTTTTCTTTTGCTGTTACCATAATTATAAAGTTTACGAATCAGAAATGAATCTTCGAGATATTTCATGTAATTCGAAAGGCTTTGTCTGGTGATACTTAAGTCACGGGATAGTTTTGATAATTCAATGATTTGGCCAGGTTCCTCCATAATAATTGTAAGAATTGATTCTAAGAGTGGAATATTATTGATGTTTAACAACCGAGTGAGATCTCGATAAATTATTTTTTCAATGATGCTTTCTTTAATATACTTTTTAATAATATCTTTGTCAGTGATTCCAACAAGTTCCGGAAATCCTTGTGTTTTTATGTATTCTTGAAATAAGAGCAAAAGTTCTTTTCTGTGTAACTCAATATTTGTTATTTTTACACCTCTGAACTCAAGATATTCTTCAAATGATAAAGGATTAATGGTGAATTCAAAGAGTCTACCGGCAAGTGTGGCTTTGGATTTATGTTTAATGAATAATGATTCTGATCCAGAGATAATTATTTTCATCTTTTTTTGATAGGTATCATAGATTCTTTTGAGTTGTTCATCCCAGTTTTTTAGTTTTTGAATTTCATCAAATAAAATAAGGTAGGATTCATTATTGATGTTTTGATTCATCAGTTGTTCAAATTTGGAGAGAATATCCCTTATTTCAACATCTTTGAATTCGTCGAATGAAAAATAAAGGATGTGATCTTTGTTGAATCCGTTTTTAAGATATTCATCAATGATTTTATGCATCAAGGTAGTTTTTCCAACTCGTCTTAAACCAGTCAATGAAATGATTTGAGGCATTGGTAAAAATTTTTTAATTTGATCAAAAATGTGTCTTTGCTGATACTCAATTGTAAACTCCTCTTTCCACCAAGGATTTCCTTCAACAAGAATATCTTCAATCTTTGGCATATTCAACTAACCTACTTTCTATTTTATGTTAATTGTAATTAACAAATATTACTTAAATTTTTCCTATGAGATTTCCAAAAAATATGGTTTTCCCATGTTAAACTTGATATTTGATTATAGTTACCTTTTTAGAATAGTACTACCAATTAACCATCCCCCCAAATGACTAATCATTCATTAAAGAATTAAAGAGATGGATCTAAATCATAGCAGTTTCACATCTAACCCAATAAAAAATGGTGTCCAAGCTAACCCCTGATCACTTAAATCATAAGCAAAATAACTAGTCCAAAGTGAATAAGAACCCTTTGTCCCAATACCCCAAACCGCCCCCCTTGCTTTATCTTCATCGTAATACAATTTTTTATGCACCATTACTGCCAAAAAAGAATGTTTTCCCTGAGGAGTATCCCATACCACATTCCAAATGCCATTGGATCCCCATTTCAAAGGATGACCAATAAATTCATAGAGAAAAGTATCTTTGATTTGAAAATCTGCTTTACCATTGAGCATACCTTCAATAGTCCAAGAGCGGCTAAAAATAACGTTTGCATCATAATTAGCATAACAAAGTCCATAGGTTCTACCACCTTCACTGGTTGTGATGGTTAAATTCTCACATTCCTCACTAAAATTCAACCAGACTTTATAGTTACAAAGTACATATTGGCATTCTAAATCAAATTCCAATCCAAAAAAATCAAATGCCATTTTCCAGAGGGAATAGTAATATTTTCTAACACTGCATATTCCCAACTTAATCCAAAAATGATATCATTATGTTCATATGTTTGATAATCTCTGATATCATAGGTATAATTGATCAATTTTCCTAAATTCAATCGTAAAAATCTAAGCTTCCCTATCTGAACGCCTTCTGAGTCCCCTGCTCCACCAAATTCATAAATTGTATTTCCATCTGTCAATAAACATCCCATATAACCTGAATCTGCTGATGTCTGGGTTCCATTTGATCTTCCTGTAATAATTGATCGACCATCAACAATGATAATATCTGATGGAGATTCCAAGGTAACGATATAAATGGAACCATTGCTTTCCCCATAAAAGTTATTTGTTCCAGATGAAGATGCATACTCCGCTTCATCACATACAGATTGGAAATCAATCCCCCATAGATTATACGATCGAGTCAGTTGATTATCACACCTGTTCTGTTCGATGTGTTCTTCATTATTCCTTCCATTTTCCTTAAAGCATTGATGTTGAACATTAGCAGAGACAGGAATAGAAACACTATAGACAACAAACAACAGTATGAGTGTCAGGCCTATTGTTTTCTGTAAAGTATTCTTTTTTCTCATTTTAATCAACTATATTTTATCATAAAAACTTCCAAACGATGAATGTATCTCTTCCTGCAAACTCTCTAGTATTATCATAGGCTTCAGCAGCTACTTTATTTTTTCCAAATCCAAATGTTGTCCAATCCCAAACAAAAGGTTCAGAGTCATCACTAATTACTAGTTTATTATTAAGATAAAAATCCACATGACTCAATGGCTCAATGCCCACTGCAATAACCTCAATATCACCAAGAATGACTTTTCTTCCTGGAAACTTCAATTGATTACGTTGTTCACCAAACACATACAAAAACCTATCCACTGGTTTCACAATTTGAAAAAAGGTATGATTATTAATAAAAAGACGAACGGTTCCTTGAACACCACCGACCACTACATCATCAAATCCATCATAATTAAAATCTCCAACTGTAAAACCACCCGCACGTAAACGGTCAGACCAATTCAATTCTCTACCTCTTAGATAAACTGAATTAAATGGTAAAAAATCCCCATCTACTTGTTGAATCAAAAGAAAAATC